>CALGKJ010000118.1 GCA_937930535.1 uncultured Clostridia bacterium | reverse complement strand
TTCATCAACACGACCTCCTTTATAAATATTTGGCTTCTTAAATTAGTATATTAGTTTAATATGATAAAAACAACAACTTTTGGTAATCTGTAACCTATTTGTAATAATTATTTTTTTATTGTATCAACCTAAGACACTAATCTATCCAGCTCTAATATAACTGTATTTCCCTTTTTTAAGCTTTTCTGAACATCTATTATTCTCTGATTTCTTGTTGCTCTAAAGGTCAGTGACAAATCCCGCTTTTCCTCCTCATATCTGCCATCTACCAGTACGTCAATATAAGAAATAAAATCCTTCCAGCCTTTATTGCTGTCTATACCATTTATTATCTGTTCATAAGTATACCCTGTATATGCCCATACACTTAAGCCACGCACTTTTGCTTGTTTTGCCAGATATGCAAATTTGTCTGCCTGTTCAAAGCATTCGCCTCCTGAGCAGGTAATTCCGTCCAGCATCTTGTTATTAGCTATTTCACCAATAATGCTCTCTACGTTATATAAGTACCCACCCTTGGAGAAATGGCTGTCAGGATTGTGGCAGCCCTTGCATTTATGAGGACAGCCCTGAGCAAATACTACATATCTGATACCTGGTCCATCAACAATACTCTCGTTAACAATGCCGGCAATTCTAATATTCATGTAAATGCCTCCCTAGAAATTATGGTTTTGTCTATCTATCAGCTCTGCTTGCTTGGCATCATTAAATCTATCTATGGTGGATAAATATCCTGTTATTCTCCTGATTCTTCTTATATCACTGCTGCCGCAGCTTGGGCAGCTATTATCTATTATGTCTGAGAATCCGCAGGCTCTGCATTCATCTATCGGGAAGTTTATTCCTGCATAGCCTATATCACACTTTGCCATGTGCTTTAGTATCTTTTCAAAGGCCTGCATATTATTTTTAGGCGACGAGGATAACTCAATATAGCTAATGTGCCCAGCAGCGCACAGCTTATGAAAGGGTGCTTCCTTCTCTATCTTCTCAAAAACGCTTATTTTATGATCTACTGGTATATGGAAGGAGTTTGTATAATATGCTTTGTCTGTAACGCCCTTTATAACACCAAACTCTTTTCTGTCCTTTTCAATGAAGCTTCCGCAGGATCCTTCAGCAGGAGTAGCATAGGATACAAAGTTCAAATCATAAGCTTCTGAATATTTGTCAGCAGCCAGCTTTATTGCTTCTATAATTTTATACCCCAGTTCCCAAACCTCTTTGCACTCTCCATGATGCTTGCCGGTTAGCACCTCAAGTGCCTCTGCCAAGCCTATAAAGCCCATTGCCAGAGTACCGTTCTTTATAGCGTCTCTTATTTCATCATTGGAGCTTAGATTTTCAGAGCCCATATAAAGTTTTTGTCCCATAAGGAAGGGTAAGTCCCTTACCTTTAAACTGGCAATTATGTTAAACCTATGTAAAAGCTGTCTGCTTGAAAGATCAAGAATATTTTGCAGTTCTTGGAAAAAAGCGCCAACATTTTTTGTTCTCAAGGCAATTCTTGGTAAATTTATCGTAATAGGAGTAATATTTCCTCTTGATGCCGATTTTTCTTCTCCGTGTCTGTTTGCTATAACCCTTGAGCGGCAGCCCATATATGCTACTTCATCATTATATTTTCTATTAAAGCTTGCATCCATAAAGCTGAAGGTTGGATTCATTCTTCTGGATGCCACCTCCATAGCTAACTGAAATAAATCATAATTTGGATCATCAGCATTAAAATTTATTCCTTCCTTTAGGCGAAATACCAAGTTTGGAAAAATAGGGCTTTCTCCATTACCAAGCCCCTTGTTAAAGGCTTTAAGCATTGCTTTTATAATCATTCGCCCTTCTGCTGTTGTATCTGTACCTATATTGATACTGCTGAAAGGAACCTGCGCCCCTGCCCTGCTGTGCATTGTATTCAGGTTATATACCAGACCTTCCATAGCTTGATATACTTCTTCCTCTGTAGTATCAGGGCATTGTTTTCTGACAACTTCTCCCATTGTTTTATCAAAGTGAGGAAAGCTCTGGCCGCCAAACATATCATTCTGGTTGCTCTGCAAAATAATTGCTGACTGAGCTGCTGCTGATAACATCCGTTTTGGTGGTCTTATATAACCATAACCGGTATTAAATCCGTTTAATAATAATTTTGTTAAATCTATTTGAAGGCAGTTCAAGGTCTTGCCATAATAATCTAAGTCATGAATGTGAACATCTCCATTTATATGAGCCTTACTCATTTCCTTTGGAATAAGGTTGCTTAAATAATACTGCTTGCTCGCGGCAGAAGCTATTTGAAGCATTTTGGCAGATGGTGAGTTTCCTATATTGGCGTTTTCCCTATTAGTTTCCTTTAATATATCCTTCACTACATCCATAAGCTCACTTTTAGTTTCACGAATTCTAGTTCTTTTTGATCTATATAGTATATATGCTTTAGCAGTTTTTGCGTGACCGGTTTCTATCAATATCTTTTCTACCGCATCCTGTACTGTTTCAACGTCTGGAGCTTCATTTACGTTGTTTCTATATAGATATGCAAGAACTTTTTCAGTCAGATGCTCTGCGGTTTCATAATCTTCACCACCGACAGAATTAGCAGCTTTAAAAATAGCTCTGGCGATCTTTTCTTTGCTAAAATCTACAATCCGGCCATCTCTTTTTTTTATTTTTGTGAGCATAAAATTCATCCTACCTTTCATTAATCAGTTTTTTCAGTTCCTCCATAAAGGTGTTTATATCCTTAAACTGTCTGTAAACTGAAGCAAATCTGACATAGGCTACATCGTCTATTTCCTTAAGCTTGTACATCAGCATTTCACCTATGGTATTACTATCAATTTCCTTCTCCATAGAGTTATACAGCTCTTTTTCCATGCTTTCTACTATATTTTCAATTCGTTTTATGGGCACAGGTCTTTTTTCACAAGCTTTCAGCAGTCCGTTGATTACCTTGCTTCTCTGATACAACTCCCTGCTGCCATCCTTTTTTACTATAATCAAAGGCATTTCCTCGATTTTTTCGTATGTAGTAAACCTCCTTGCACATTTTTCACATTCTCTTCTTCGTCTTATAGCAGTCTCTTCTTCGGTAGGTCTTGAATCAACTACCTTGCTTTGACTATACCCACAGTAAGGACACTTCATTTGTGCGTCTCCTTTCTATATTGTAGTATTTCCCGTCATTGTTTAATAGCTACTATATTACTCTTTTTATAGGACTATCTTACCATTTGATCGTTAATATCCCATATTGCTCCTCAATATATTGTGCCCTTAAACATTATAATATACACAATATAGTAAATCACCCTTTGGGATGCTAATTTTTCCTCATTAATATCCCTAAGGGTGACGATTACTTCAAATATCTCTTTATACCTCAATTATTCAAATTTATTTACTATGTATCTATATACCTGCACCGTCTACCAGTATTACATCAACTCCTATTTTTTTTATGTTTGACCAGTTTATTACAATGTCGCTTTCCTTGCTGAATAGTGATAAAAGCTTCCCTGAAGCAGGTATTATTATTGATTCGATGCTTCCGGTATCCATATTTATTTCTACATCCGATGCAATGCCAAGTCTTTTTCCATCATTGATATTTATGACTTCCTTTTGTTTAAGTTCAGATGTCTTAACCATTCTAATCTCCCCCTTATAATATAAATATAAAACATGCTGTAAAAATAGAACATATAAAAAAATAAGACACAATAAGTGCCTTATATGTGTTTGCGCATGTGACTCAGAGCGGTTTTTTCAAGTCTGGACACCTGTGCCTGTGAAATTCCTATTTCCTCTGCTACCTCCATTTGTGTTCTTCCTTCAAAAAATCTTAGGTTTAATATTAGTTTTTCTCTCTCATTAAGCTTTTTCATAGCTTCTTTTAGCGCAATGTTCTCCAGCCAATTGTCGTCAATGTTCTTATCATCTGAAACCTGATCCATTACATAGATTGCGTCACCGCTGTCATGATATATGGGCTCAAACAGCGATACAGGATCCTGAATAGCATCCAAGGCAAAAACCACATCCTCAACAGGCAATTCTAATTCCTTCGCAATTTCTGATACAGTTGGCTCCTTTGCATTTTTATTTATAAGCTGATCTCTGACTTGTAAAGCTTTATAAGCAATATCTCTAAGTGATCTGCTTACTCTTATGGAATTATTATCTCTCAAATATCTTCTAATCTCTCCTATTATCATAGGAACCGCATAGGTTGAGAATCTTACATTCTGGCTTAAATCAAAATTATCAATTGCCTTTATTAATCCTATGCATCCTACTTGAAACAAGTCATCAACATATTCTCCCCTATTGTTAAATCTTTGAATAACACTCAATACCAATCTTAGATTTCCTTTAATAAATTCTTCTCTGGAGGAATAGTCACCGCTTTGCATTTTCTTTAACAACTCTATCATTTTATCGTTAGAGAGAACGGGTAGTTTTGAAGTATTTACGCCGCATATTTCAACTTTATTTAGCATTCTAAGCACACCCTTTTCTTAATGTTGACATTTTAAGTATTACCACCAGCATTATTTTTATTCACTAAGAAAATTGCGACTTTGAGACAGAAAAGGATTGTATGCCACTACAACCCTTTAAACAAGCCTGTTTATTTCTTTTTTCAATCTTTTAATTATTCTTTTTTCCAGCCTTGATATATAGGACTGGGAAATACCAAGCATATCAGCAACTTCTTTTTGAGTTTTCTCGACTCCGTCCTTTAAGCCGAATCTTAGTTCCATTATCCGCTTTTCTCTATCATTCAGCTTTTTTAATGCAATCTCCAAAAGCTGTTTATCTATTTCATCCTCTAGATATCTGTATATTATATCATTATCAGTGCCTAATATATCTGATAATAATAGTTCATTTCCATCCCAGTCGATATTTAATGGCTCATCAAAGGATATTTCAGTCTTAATCTTATTATTTCTTCTTAAATACATTAAAATTTCGTTTTCTATGCATCTGGATGCATATGTAGCAAGCTTTATCTTCTTATCCGGATCAAAGGTGTTAACTGCTTTTATAAGACCTATAGTACCTATAGAAACCAAATCTTCTACACCCACTCCTGTGTTTTCGAATTTTCGTGCTATGTACACAACAAGTCTTAGATTTCTTTCTATTAGTATGCTTCTAACTACTTCTTCATCATCCTTAAGTCTTGTTAACAGGAAATTTTCCTCATCACTTTCCAGGGGAGGAGGTAAAGCTTCGCTTCCGCCTATATAGTGAACCCAATTTTCTTCTTTTTTTCTAAACGCCTGAAAAACCTTTAGAATAACCAGTTTTTTAATTACATTCATTCTTTTAAATAATTTGCGCATTTCTGATCCCCCATTATATTTTGTTGCCTTATTCTATTAGTATGTTTTATGGTTGCTTCCCTATATACACTTGATAAAGCTCATTAACCTTTTAGTGTTTTCATATGCTAAGATGCCTTGATGCCTTCAGTTTCGCTGCAAAATACATCCGGGTGTACAAGTGCAAAATATTCATTACCGCTGGAAAGCTTTTTATTATATACACCAATAATGGTATTTTTCACTTGTATTTTTTTATTATCCTCTGTAATATGTACTTCGTCTGGTTTGAAGCCTATAAGCATTCCATTTTCTCGCCCAAGAGATTTAAAGGGTATTACTCTGAATCTGGTTACCCACTCTGAACAGGACATAATCATAGTAAGTACATTTAAATCATTCTCATGGTTTCCTTCAAATATTTTTTGTATCTCTAACGGAAATAGGTCTCTTATTGCTTCATATTCAGCCACTATTACATAAGACTTGCTAATAGGATCATTTAGGGCATTGCCTGTGTCAACCAGTGCCATCATACAAGCTTCTTTACTGTCCATACAAATAGACAGCTCTATGAAAACCTTATCTCTTCTAATTCTGTACTGAATGAATTCCCAGCAGTATTTTACTATCACATATGCAATGGATATAGATAGCAGCAATATTATTACTGGAAATTTGGATATGTATGATACTCCATTTACAGTAGATTTTAGACCCCTTATAAAATAGTAGAAGCCAAAGGCAGCACCACCAAAGATAAAAGATACCAGATAGAATAATCCTGTATAGCGAATAAATTCCTTTAGCGTAGATGGAGTAAATGCAACTATTACCATGAGCAAGGACAGCAGTATTTTCATATTTATTGAATATAAACTGGTAAATTGGGGAAAATAAGATAGTACAGCATACAACGCACCAATTAATGAGGATACAGCAAATTTAAGCTTTGTGTGTTTTATCCTCAAATATCGTGATGAACTCCATATAATAATGTAATTCATTAAAAAGTTTTCTATAAGTATTATATCTGCGTATACATATGTACCCATATCAATTACCCCTGCTAAATTTAATAAGTATTTTTAAGTCTTAGAGCTTCATATAATTCTCCTATATACAATAGTATTCCGAAAATTTTACTGTTAGAATACGTTTTTTAGTGCTAAGGATAATTATATATAATAACCTATGCAATACTTGTCAAAATCAGAAGTCGAATATTATTAAATTAACCAAAAAAGTCGACAAATTTAGGTACCAGCTTAAGACAATAATTTGTATATAGGTTACGATAAAGCTTTGACAATGAGCGAGAATGATTTCTTCCGACTAATTTTAAACTGCTGATTATGCCCTATGGGTCAATGCCTTTGGAGCATATTACAGTCGCAATCGTTACGATAATAATTGCAGGAGGGTCTTCCTCTTAAGGATAAAATTATCCTCCAGAAATATCCTCACCTATTGTCTTGTAAAAGCTTTATCGTATTCTATATAGGTGCAATTTTGACAAAAAAATAAAAAAGAGTCCAAAATAGACTCTTTTCAGGTATTTTATATTATTATTTAAATTTGTTTCTTAGGAATGTAGGAATATCTAAATCCTCATTTCCATAGCTTGATTTTGGTGATGCTTCACCTTTGATATTCTTTTCTGCCACAACTTTTTCTATTATTTTCTCCGGTATAATTAAGCTTTCATCAAAACCTGTTGCAATAACAGTGATTCTAATTTCATCCTTCATTGTTTCATCAATTACTGCACCGAATATGATATTTGCATCCGGGTCTGCGGATTGGAATACTAAATCAGCAGCCTCGTTAACCTCAAATATACCTAAATCCATTCCACCTGTAATATTTAGAAGAACACTCTTTGCACCTTCAATGCAGGTTTCAAGCAGCGGACTATGTATGGCTTGTTTAACTGCCTCAGCGCTTCTGTTTTCACCGCTTGCTCTTCCTATACCCATATGCGCAAAGCCTTTATTCAGCATAATAGTCTTGACATCTGCAAAGTCCAGATTTACCAAGCCGGGTACTGCTATAAGATCGGAAATACCCTGTACGCCCTGTCTTAAAACATCATCAGCTATCTTAAACGCATCCATTATAGAGGTTTTTTTATCAACTATCTGAAGAAGCCTGTCATTAGGAATTGTAACCAAGGTATCAACCTTATCCTTTAATTCCTCTAAGCCCTTTTCTGCCTGCATCTTTCTGACTTTTCCCTCAAAACCAAAAGGTTTTGTAACTACACCTACTGTAAGTATGCCTAAATCCTTAGCGATCTTGGCTACTACAGGTGCTGCACCTGTACCTGTGCCGCCGCCCATTCCGGCAGTAACAAATACCATATCTGCACCTTCCAGCATTTCTTTTATTTCTTCATGGCTTTCCTCAGCAGCCCTTTTACCGATTTCGGGATTTGCTCCAGCTCCAAGACCCTTTGTAAGCTTTTCCCCTATTTGAATTTTATTGTTCGCCTGCGAAAGATATAAAGCCTGTTTATCAGTATTTATAGAAAAGAATTCTACACCTTTTAATCCAGCCGCAATCATTCTATTAACAGCATTGTTTCCAGCACCGCCTACGCCTACAACCTTTATCTGCGCAACGGAATTAACATCTACATCAAACTCTAGCACGGTACGACCTCCCTAATATATATATAATAAAATCATTATTTTTTTCAAAAAGCATTTTATAAGATACATTTCAACACAATTACCAATTTTCCTTTATTTTTTTGTACTTTATTTTAATTTTTTTTATGTCCACTGAAAATATATCTTCGTATTATTGCAAAGTTTTGGAACAATCTGACTCCAAATGCAAATATTGCAGCATAATACATTGGAACACCTAGTTGATCCCCAATATAGGTAAGAATAGCAGCCAAAATTGCGTTTCCAAAAAAGCCCGAAATGAAAATTTGTATATTAAAAATCTTTTCCATACTGGAACGTATGCCGCCAAACACTGAGTCCAAGGCTGCCAGTATGGCTACAGACATATATGTAGAATACTGCACAGGAATAGTAACCGGCGACAATAGCCCTATCAGTATTCCCAACAATAATCCAATTATTGGTATTATCATTTTGTTTCACCACCCTCTATCTTTTTCTGATAGTTTAATTTATGTCTTCCTTTATACCCATCAATAATGAGCTTATCCGCTCTATGAAAGGTTACTCTTACACCGCGGCTGTACAGCCATTCTATATAGCTGTCAGGTGCAGTTGCTATAGCATACAACTTATTAGGATCTCCTATGGCTTTGATAACAAAAGGTATTGCATGTCTTTTGTCGTCTATTAGTATTGTTGGTCCTCCGCATCTGACACTGGTAGTAGCTATAACTCTTTCACCATTAATTGATATAGCTTCAGCACCTGCCGCTCTTAGCTCATTAACCAGCTCAAGTATATCCGTATCATGAACCAGGATCCAATCCAGCATAAAATCATTGGTGACTTCCTCAAGACTATCATTTAAGGTTATTATTACACCAGGTCCCTCTACCTTTTCCATGCCAGCCATATCATTGGTTTCCTCCAGATCGGCTTCCATAGTGCCATGAATACTTCCAGTCATATTATAGCTGTCCTTATAATGCTTCAATTTAAGCTGCATATCTTGCGTAGCTCCCCTAAGCAGCTCACTTTCGTTTTGCAGATTTTCAATCTCATTTTGCATTTCAAGCAGCTTTGAGATTGTTACGATTCCATTGTAAGTAAAATTAGATCGTATCTGCAAAGTCCCGATGACCCCTAACAGTACTGCTATTATAAAAAAATACAACCTTCTATGCTTATCCATTTTACTGTTTTTCCCCTTCGTTTATAACCTTGGAATACTGTCTCTGAAGTATGCCATTATACTTTATAATTTTTAAGTTCTGTTCCTGTTTTATAGTTACTTGTACATTTTTCTTTTGAAGTCGCTCTACTATTCCAATCCTTATAAGAAGAGCTCCCTGTAAGGTGTCAGGATTTCCTATTGCCTTTACTACAAAGGGGGCTGACAGCTTTTCTGTATTGATATTTATATAGTTTCCTGCTTCTCTTATTTCAGTTCTTGCCGTAAATCTCTGCCCATTAATAGATATTGCCTCGGCTCCTGCTGCATTTAAATCATTTACTATCTCCAATAAATCCGTATAGGAAATCAAGAGGTAGCCAAGAGATTCACTCAGGCTTAAATCATCTACTATTACAGTGACACCAGGTCCTTCTACATCTTCGAGTCCAGCAAGTATTCTAGCATTATCCAGCTCTGCTTTCAGCATTTTAGCTGAATTACTTCCTTGAGAAGCTGTGTTTTCATATTCTCTGATTTTCTTTTCATACTCACTCTTCTGGTTCAATAGTGCATCTCTTTCCTCTCTTACCTTTTTAAGCTCTGAGGAAAGCTGTCTTGCTCTATATTCTGATACAGTGCCGATCCCGCTTCTTACTGTCTTAAACTGTACAGATATCATTACACCAAGCACTATACACACTATAGCCATGGCTATTTGAAATTTGAAGTTTTTCATAACTTAACCTCCTGCTGTTTGTACCTTTTATAAATTATTCTGGTCGAAATATTGGATTGCCTGCATGTCCCATTTCTATAGTTCCTTTTAAATTGTCCTTCTCTACATCCGCTATTATTGACTTTGCAAAAGCCATCTTAAATGCAAGCTTCCTATCATCTCCCATATTTACTTTTATATCCGTATCAGTCTTTAGCTTAATATTATAAATATCAGTTATATCTACTTCTTGTATCTTATTAATTAAATCAGCGTTTTTGATCTCCTTTATAGTTTTTACTGTCAAATCAAATTGCTTTATATCCTCAATGCTCAGCAATTCTCCTACTTTAAAGGTATCAAACTTTAATCCATTTATAAGCGGTAAATCAGGCTTGTCCTCGGGTGTGCTTATTTTTATTATCATGCCCTCCTCATCGATATTTAAAAAGGAGCCTACGTATGGCACTATCGCAATTGCTTCTCTTTCAATAACATCTATATTTATAGTATTGGGAAAAGCTCTTTTTATCTTTATCATTTTAATATATGGATTTTGAAAGATAAATTTCATTGATTTTCTTGTATTAATCCTAAAAATATTCTGCCCTGGCCGAATCAGGGAAAGCCTTATTACTTCATCCGTGCTAACGCTTATATTGCCATTTACATTTATATTGCTTATCAAAAAAAGGCTAGATGAAAGTAAAAATGCTACAGTTATACAAATTATCAGTAAAAATACTATATACTTAAGTTTCCTTCTCATGTTTATTCTCCCAGCTTGTACAATGTAAAAATACTCCGCACAAATACATTTATAACTTTTATAGAAAAATTTGTATATTCTATGGAAAGCGCACTTTTGTAATACACTTAGTGCGCTTTCTATAGTAATTATACTCCACCGCACTGATTAAAGCAACGGACCATAGCTCTATTCCAGAATAATATATTGCTAATTTATGAAATTAAATACTTTTATTTTTATCAATAAGGCTATAGAAAATATTAAGTCGAAACTCTTTGAATGTCAGCTCCAACTTTTTTTAATTTTACTTCAAGTCGTTCATATCCTCTATCTATATGAGTCCTTACATTATCAACAATAGTAGTACCCTCTGCCGCTAATCCTGCTATTACCAAGGCAGCTCCCCCTCTTAGGTCTCTTGCATACACATGAGCACCTGACAGCCTCTTGACACCTCTTATTATTGCAGTTCTGCCTTCTATTTTTATATTGGCACCCATTTTTATCAGCTCCTCAGCATGCTTATATCTGCTTTCAAATACTGTTTCTATAAAAACACTTGTTCCTTTTGCCAATGTTGAGATTGTCATTATCTGCGGCTGCATATCTGTGGCAAATCCAGGATAAGGCAGGGTCTTTACAACCTCGATTGCCTTTAGCCGCTTATTGCTGACTATGCTGATGTTATTATCATATTCCTTTATGATACAGCCGCTTTCAAGCAGCTTTGCAATAACCGGACGTATATGCTCGCCATATGCATCCTTTAGCAGCAGCTCTCCGCCAGTTATGGCAGCAGCAGCCAGATATGTTCCAGCCACTATTCTATCGGGCATAATAGAGTGCTCTACCTCATGAAATTTTGATACGCCTTCTATACGAATAGTACTTGAACCTGCACCTGTTACCTTTGCACCCATCTTATTAAGAAAAATCTGCAAGTCTTCTATTTCCGGCTCCTTTGCAGCGTTATATATATTTGTTACTCCTTCTGCCGATACTGCCGCAAGCATAATGTTCTCTGTTGCGCCTACGCTTGGATAATCCAGATGTATATCAGTACCTGTCAGTTTTACACATTCACATAGGATATAACCATGCGACTCAATAATCTTTGCACCAAGCTGCTTCAAGCCGGCAAGATGCAAATCAATAGGTCTGGGACCCAGCTCACACCCTCCCGGATATGCACCCACATTGTTATTATATAATTTTTTCTATGCTGTTCTTCAACCTAATCTTAATATGTCCCGCTTTGTCAATTGTTATTATTCTTATGATAAGCCCTAAATGCTTTCTGCTGCATAATATTTTATCCGCTATAGCCTCATAAGCCTCCTCTAAGCTGCAATACCCATTGCTTTTACAGCTATTGCGGTCTTTAGCTTCTGTAATTTGTGCAACAAGGTAATTAATCTGTTTCTTTTTTTCAAACTCAAGCTCCTCATAGCTTTCTATAATAAGCCTTTTATTATCTGTTTCTTTTTCTTTGCTAATATCAATTATCTTGTGGTTAAGCAGTTGTTTTAGCTCATTTTTTCTTTTTACCAGTTCTTCCTCTAAAGTATCTGCCAATAAACTATTATATTGCTTTTTTATATTTTTTTCCATATCTTTATTAAAAAAATTTACTCCTGCCTTTCGCAGCAATAAGCTAATATGTTCTTTTACTATTTTACTCAGCAATTCCTCTTTTACTGCATGTCTTGAGCAGACTTTGCTTCCATTCTTATGATAATTTCCACAAATATAATATTTGTTTCTGCCGCCTTTGTTATAAGCTATCATATAAGAACCACAATCCTCACATTGCAATAAACCTGAGAATATATTGGTATTCTTTTTACTGCCTCTATATTTATTGGTGCTTCTATTATCTGCAATGCTTTTTGCTAAAGCAAAATCCTGTTGAGATATTATGGGTTCATGGTTGTTATGAAATATATACTGTTCCGCTTCGTCACACTTTACAGTTTTTCCCTTTATGCTGTTTTTCTTTGTTTTTCTAAGTCTTAATGTTCCTATATAAATATCATTCTTTATTATTCTCTGTATTTGAGAGGCTGACCATTTGTTACAAACAGTTCCTTTATAATAATTGCCCACCGCTTCGTATTCTTCTTTTATAAACTGTGATGGGGTGGGGTAATCTGCATTATTAAGATACTCTGCTATTTTTTTATATCCATTTCCCTCTAAATATAAATCAAAAACTTTTTCTACGATTGCTGCTGGATGCTCATCTATTACCAGCATATGCTTATCATTTGCACTCCGCTTGTAGCCAAAGCACTCCTTAATCAGCATCTTTCCTTCCTTCTGTCTTGCCTTTATACTGCTTCTTATTTTTCTGGATATATCTTTAATATACATTTCATTAAACCAAGTTGATATACCCAGCATATCATTTTCATCCTTTACTATATCATAACCGCCTGATTCATTTGGCAGAACTAATCTAACATTTAAAGCCTTAAGCTTCTCAATAAATAATAAGGTATTTGCATTGTGTCTTCCTATTCTAGACAAATCCTTTGCAATTATAACTTCTATTTTACCTAATTCAATATCATTTACCAATCTCTTAAAAGCAGGTCTGTTAAAGGAGTATCCCGACCAGTTATCATCTTCATAGTATTCAGTTATGTTCCAATCATTTTCTTTGGCATAATCTTCGATTATTCTCTTTTGTGCTGTTATTGAAGTATAACTTTCCCTATCCTCATCTCTGGATATTCTAACATAACCAACTACTATCATATATCCTCCTTTTTATTATTTAATATAGGTATAACAATTTCATTAAGCAATCCATCCAGTGCTTCCTCGCCGGAATAGAATATAAATGTTCTTCCCTTTTTCCTAAACTCCTGCACTTTAGTATTTACTTGTTCAAGATTTTCTTCAAGTTCGTTAAGCCATATCAAATAAGCACCATCCATTTCTTTAACCTTCATATTTACCTCCTTCATGGGATACACTATATAAATGATATTTGCACCAGTAATATAGAGAAACAACTTCAAAATTAAATTTTTCCAGTTGTTTCTCAGAAAGAGATTAGCAACTCTTAACGAAAAGTATTTTGAGTTTTGGAGTTGCTAATCTATAAAAGCATGATTATCATAATCGTAGACTAATTTGCTTTACAGGCTTATAATATACTATGTAGGATTTACCTTGTACTATAACATTTTTAAAAGCAGCTTTTAAGAACAATTTAAATGTGAAAGGACATAATGAAATGAATGTTAATTCTAAATCTGAACATATGACTGAACTTAATATTAATACATCTCCATTAAAGGAGCTTATGTCGGAAATTCCTATTGCGTCGGAAATTCCTATTGCGCCGGAAACTCCTATTATACCCATTGAAGGTTTAAGAGGTGTTCGTCTTGTAACCCTCAGACTTAAAAATAATGTTACTCAAAAGGAGCTGGCTGACAGTCTTGGTATTAGCAAATCGGCTATAGCCCAATACGAGAATGAAGCCGAAATACCAGATTATGAAACTTTAGGAAAAATTGCAGAATTCTTTGATGTTACCATCGACTACCTGGTCGGTAAGGATATGTTAGAAGATAAAGCTGATATAGTAAATGAAATTGAAACTAAGGTGCACGATGACAGCAGTATAGAAAATGATGTTGTAAATGTAGAAAAGGAAGATTTGCTCAGCTTTAGAAAAACTGTAGAGACTCCTGTGGATTTAAAAAGTGAATATCTAAGTCTAGCAAAGGAATTGCAGGATAAAAATATAGATCCTGCTGATATAATGAAAATACTAAATATAATTTTAAAATACAGGGAGTAACAATATTATCATTTATCCTCCCGGATAGCTGATTTTTACATGACCGCACCTTGAAATCATAGCTCCAAGCAGTATAATCGATGAACGCATTTCCCTGACTGGCCGTTCAGGTACATTCATATCCAATATTCCATCTGACTTTACTATAAGAGTATTATTTTCAAAAAAGCATTTACACCCAACACTTTTTAACATACCAATAAGAGTTTCCACGTCTTTTAGCTCTGGAACATTATGAATTACCGACTCGCTATGGTTTATTAAGGTTGCGGCTAATATAGGGAGTACTGCGTTTTTTGCTCCATCTACCTTTATTTCACCTTGGATTCTCTTACCTCCATTTATAATAAATCTATCCATTTATCTACTACACCCCCAGGAAGCCTTTTTCTAATCATATTAATATATTATGCACTAGCTTACAAGTTGTTACAAAAACAAAGTCCACCTGTTGTTTACAAACAGATGGACTTTACTGCATATTTTTATATTTATATAGTTTAACTTCCATTGGCCTTTATGTTTTTTGATATATTCAGCAAAACGCCCATATTAATCATCATAAACAGCAGGGAGGAACCTCCTGAGCTGATAAATGGAAGAGATATGCCTGTTGTGGGTATAGAAACTGTCGCAACTGCAATATTCAGTGCAACCTGTATTGCAACCATGCATACTATACCTGTTGCCAAAAGACTTCCAAACATATCTGGACAGCTTAATGATATTCGGAGACCTCTCCATATTAACAGCATAAATAAAACTATTATTGTAGTAGTTCCGATAAATCCTAGTTCTTCACCAATAATTGCAAATATAAAGTCATTTTGAGGCTCAGGTATATAGAAAAATTTCTGTCTGCTGTTTCCCAGACCCAAGCCGAATATTCCTCCAGAACCCAGTGCCAGTAGTGACTGAATTGCTTGATAACCGCTTCCCAAATGATCCGACCAAGGATCCATATAGGAGGTTATTCGCAGCAAGCTGTATTTATCCTTTATTAAAATAAATATGCCAGCAGGTATTATAGGTGTAAGCCAGACTAAGAGGTGAGACATCTTTGCCCCTGCTGCAAAAAGCAGAGTAAAGGTGATTGCAGCAAATATAATTGCCATACTCTTATTTGGCTCCAGTATAATTAATACACAGTATATACCCATCAGTATTATGTAGGGCAATACGCCTTGGGTAAAGGATCTGACCTTTTCTTTTTTATTGCTGAGACCCTTTGCCATAAAAACAACCAAGGCAAATTTTGCAAATTCAGAGGGTTGAATTCTTTGAGGGCCTATCTTTATCCATCTATAGGCTCCATGGGAACCAACACCTATACCTGGTACAAAAACTAGAACCAAAAGAATCATACTTATTATAACAAGAGGCAGTGCAAGATTCCCTAGCTTTTTATAGCTAAATCTGCTAAAGAACCACATAGCAAAAATGCCTATAATTGCGAAAGCTCCTTGTGATTTAAGGTACTGATATTTATCATTATCCCTTATAAAGGAAGATATGGAGCTGGCACTAAAAACCATTGCCACTCCTATTGCTAATAAGGTCAGTACAGTTATCAATAAAGTAAAATCAACGTTATTGGCCTTTCTGCCAGACATTATTCAGTCCCCCTTAAGCCTAATACAAGGCTTTTAAAAATCTTACCTCTTTCTTCGTAGTTTCTGAACATATCCCAGCTTGCACATGCCGGTGATAATAATACACAATCCCCAGGCATCGCCAGCTCCGAACACTTACATACAGCTTCTTCAAAGGTTGCTGCTCTGTGGGTATTATTAAAGCCCAGCTCGTGAGCAGTCTTTTCAATTTTATCAGCAGTTTTTCCAATAAGCACCATTTCCTTTACAGTACTGCCAAATACCTTTATAAAGTCATGAAATTCACTACCTTTGTCATATCCGCCGGCAAGCAATATGGTAGGACGCTTCATAGTCTCTATTGACTTTATAGCGGCATCTACATTTGTACCTTTTGAGTCATTATAGTATACTACCCCATTAATCTCTGCTATGTATTCTATACGGTGTTCAACACCCCTAAACTCTCTAAGTGTTCTTGCAATAACTTCTCTATCCACACCCAAGCAATATGCCATTAAGGTTGCCGCCAGTGCATTTTCCAGATTATGAGCACCAGGTATAAATATTTCTTCTATATTAATAATAGTCTCTCTTTTGCCATCTATTTGAACAATAATGTGTCCATCCTCAACATAAGCACCTTCACTCAGCGTTTCCTTTCTGCTGAAAAATAAAACTCTGCTTTTCGCTATCTCAGAAAGCTTCTTGGTTTCCAAATCATCTTTATTAAGAATAGTAAAATCCATAGGCGCTTGATTCAGAAATATCATGCATTTTGCATCAATATAATTTTCCATTGTTTTGTGTCTATCCAAATGATCCGGTGTAATATTCAATATTGCAGCCACTTTAGGCTTGAAATATTTTGTACACTCCAGTTGAAAACTGCTTGCCTCCAGAACAAATATATCCTCAGGCTTTGCATTTTCAACCTCAGCTATCATAGCATGACCTATATTCCCTGTAACATAGGTTGTTCTATGGGAATTTTTCATTATTTCACCTAATAACGCAGTAGTTGTTGTTTTACCATTAGTTCCAGTAATGCAAGCTATCGGCGTATCTGTAAGCCTGTATGCCAGCTCTATTTCACTTATTACTTCCTTTCCTAATGCAAATGCTCTTTCTATTACAGAAATATCCAGAGGTACGCCAGGACTTACTACTACAAAATCAATATTATCTGCTAAATTTGCAGGATGCCCCCCACCTACATAATCAATATTTAACTCCCTTAAAGGCTCTAAAATATCATTTATCTCATTTGCATTTTTTCTATCATTTAAAATAACCTCTGCTCCCATTTTACATAGCTGCCTGACTACTGGGATTCCTGTAACTGCGGCTCCGACTATCAGTACTTTTTTACCTTTAATTTCCATAGTATTCGTCCTCTCATATACAATATAGATAGAAAGTGATAATGTTTTTACATTCAAGCACTATAAAAAATACACTTTCTATTAAATATAAATAGTGTATCAATTTTGCGGCTATTTAAAATCTTTATCACTATTTATATAGATATTCGTTTATTATCAATTTAATGCTAGTATTCCAATGAGACATAATATAACTGTTGTTATTATGAATACTGATACTACCTTGGTTTCTGCCCATCCAGAAAGCTCTAAATGGTGGTGAAAGGGAGCCATTTTAAAAATTCTCTTACCGCCTGTTTTTTTGAAATAAGCAACTTGAATCATAACCGAAAGAGCTTCCAGAACATAAACAGCTCCTATTATGATTACAAAAAGCGGCAGTCTGGTTACTACTGCTAATGCTGCAATTGCACCTCCCAGTGCCAGAGAACCTGTATCCCCCATAAACACCTGTGCGGGATGTGAGTTAAATCTTAAAAAACCTAATAAAGCACCAATAAGTGCACCGCAAAAAATTAGTATGCCAGAATGCTTTGTAACAAGGGCAATAACTGAAAAAAAGCCAAGTACTACAACGGTTACCCCTCCTGCTAAGCCATCTAGTCCATCTGTTAGATTAACACTGTTTGTGGTAGCAATAATAAGAAATATTATAAATGGTATGTACATAACACCTAAATCGAAGTAAAAGCCGGTAAATGGTATAAGTATTTTAGTGCCTACCTGACTTATGCCCGCAGTAATATATGCAAGAAGCAAGGAAACAAGCAATTGAGCAATAATCTTTTGATATGCTCTGAGTCCTAGGGAACGTTTTTTTACTACCTTGATAAAATCATCTGCAAAGCCAATCAAACCAAATAATAACGTTGTTATTAGTACTAATATTAAGTCTTTATCCCTTGAAAAGGCTAATGCAACAAGTGCAGCAGGTATTAAAATTATTACTCCGCCCATAGTGGGAGTACCTGTTTTCTTTAGATGGCTTTGTGGTCCATCATCCCTGACTGTCTGACCAAACTTTAGCCTTGTAAGAACAGGAATAAATATTGGTCCTGCTGCTAAAGCTAGTATAAATGCAGATATTATACATATTATGTATATATTATAATCACCTGTCATCACGTTGTACATCTAAAATTATCCCCTCTCGCGTAAATATTCCACAATTTCTTCCATTTGCATTCCTCTTGACCCTTTTATTAAGACCGTATCCCCTGATTTTAATTGAGATATTGCACTTTTGCACGCTTCTGCATTAGTGTTAAAATGATAAGCATTTTCAGTGTTAAAGCCAGACTCCACTGCTCCTTTTCTGATATATTCAGATAACGCGCCTACTGTAATAAGCAAGCCAACCCCAGCTTGGTGTGCGAATCTGCCCACTTGTGAATGCAGCTTGCAGGCTTCATCTCCAAGCTCCAGCATATCCCCTAATATGCATACTGTTCTGCCCTGCTTATTAAAGCTGGCTAGTGTACTTATGGCAGCGTACATGGATTCTGGATTTGCATTGTATGCATCATTTATGATTCTGATATTATTCCTTAAGTTAAAAATGTCCATTCTCAGCTTTGAAGGTTTGAATTTGCTTATACCTTCTTTTATTTCCTTCATATTCATATTCAGCTTTAAGCCTATACATATAGCGGTTAAAGCATTGTATACATTATGCAGACCAGGTACAGGAACTTTTATTTCATATATTACATTATCTATATCAACTTCAAACTCCACACCTTCTTCGCCATGTTCTAATATGTTAATTGCCGATATATCATTACTATCATCTAAGCCGAATTTTATTATCTGGAAGCTTTCACTATCTACATTCCTCAGAAGATCATTATCGCCGTTAATTATAGCTAAATTATTACTATTAAAATATGTATATAATTCCAGCTTAGCTTTTAATATATTTTCTCTTGTTTTAAGTCTTTCTATATGTGCTGTTCCTACGTTAGTAATAACTCCAATATCAGGTCTTGCTATATATGCCAGTTTTTCAATTTCACCTAGACTGTTCATACCCATTTCAAGTACTGCAATTTGATGAGTACTATCTAAGTTTAGCAGGGTCATAGGGAGTCCGATGGCATTATTAAGATTTCCTTCTGTTTTTAGAACCTTATACCGCTGACTCAGTACAGAAGCAATCATATCCTTTGTTGTAGTCTTTCCAGAACTGCCTGTAACTGCTACTATTCTCAGGTCGAACCTATCCTTATACCAGCTTGCAATATCCTGAAGTGCTGTTAAGGTGTTTTCTACTATTATATATGGTTTATTTTCATGCCCTATATGCTTCTCTGAAAGTACTACCTGTATACCCTTATTATATACTTCACTGATATAATCATGACCATCAAAACGTTCTCCCTTTAGAGGTATAAACAGCTCTCCTTTTTGTATCTTTCTGCTGTCTGTACTTATACCAGTTAATTGCATCCCCTTTTCAACATTGTATGGTATTCCCCTACAGGCTCTGACAATGTCATCAAGCTTAAGGACCTCCATTATATTTCCTCCCTTATAAGTTCATGTACAATTTCCTTCTCATCAAAAGGGATTTTCCCTTCCTTCAGCTCTTGGTATGTTTCATGTCCTTTACCGGCAAGCAGTACCACATCATCTTCTCTTGCAATTGTAAGTGCAAATTTTATGGCGTCTCTTCTGTTCTCTATACATATATAGTCACAGTTTGTATTTTTCATTCCACTTTCAACTTGTCTAATTATTTCCATCGGTTTTTCTGCTCTTGGATTATCGGAAGTAATTATACAGTAATCCGATAGGTTTCCTGCTACCTCGCCCATTATTGGTCTTTTTTCTTTTTCCCTGTTTCCGCCGCAGCCGAATAAGGTAATAATCCGCCCCTTTGCGTATTGACGTATTGCCTTAAGAATGTTATCCAGGCTGTCCGGTGAGTGAGCATAGTCTATAATTACTGTATATGGCATTCTTACGTCTACTACCTCTGATCTGCCGGGTACGTTTCTTATATTTTTAAGTCCCTCTCTTATTGAGTTTTTGTCTATGCCTAGTACATAAGCTGCGGCAGCGGCAGCAAGACAATTGTAAACACTGAACTTGCCTGGAATACTATTATCAATTTGAAGCTCATATTCTGGCGTAGCAAGTGTAAAGCTTACACCTTTGGAGTCAAATTCAACATTCCTTGCCATTATGTCAGCATTATTCTCAATTCCATATGTATAAAGCTTTGTATTTAAAGCCTTAATATCTTCCATAATTATCCTGCCATGATAATCGTCAGCATTTATTATATTTGCCTTTGTTGTTTTATAAAAAAGCTTCTTTTTGGCCTCTCTATAGTTCTCAAAGTTTTTATGAAAATCCAAATGATCCTGTGTTAGATTTGTAAAAATCCCTATGTTAAACTCAGAACCATCTACTCTATTTAACTCCAGTG
>CALGKJ010000117.1 GCA_937930535.1 uncultured Clostridia bacterium | reverse complement strand
AGTATGGCATAATTTATCACCCGTTCTACCGAAACATAGGATGTATTTAAATTCCTGAAAAGCTTCTTTTAGCATAAGCCTTGCTTCGTTCTACCGAAACATAGGATGTATTTAAATCGATTACCTCTCCACTTTCTGAGTCAACTACATGGTGTTCTACCGAAACATAGGATGTATTTAAATCGTAGTTCCTTTGGTATCATATCCCCTATTAATCCAGTTCTACCGAAACATAGGATGTATTTAAATTTTTTCATCTGCTCGACAATTCGCTTCATCTGGCAGGTTCTACCGAAACATAGGATGTATTTAAATTCAGTTGCTGCAATTCCAATGCCTTGCCAATTATATGTTCTACCGAAACATAGGATGTATTTAAATTGTGTACTGCTTAGATGCTAATTATGTTAAAGGAAGCTTATTCAAAATAAAATACAATTTAGTAAGGGGAAGTGAAAAATTGAATAATACAAATAATCAACAACACGCTGAATTAAACGCAAACGACACCAACAATTTAACAAATGAATTAGACGCAACAGATATAGCTATCGCAAAAGCTAGAAGTATTTTAGAAAAATTAAGCAGAGATCCTGAAACAGTAAGGTTGGCAGAGCTAAGAGCAAAGCAATTAAGAGATGAAATAAGCATGATGGATGGTGCAAAAGAAGAGGGAAGGGCAGTAGAGAAAAGAGAAATTGCCAAACGAGCTTTAATTAAGGGGGCAGATATCTCATTTATAGCTGACATAACAGAGCTAAGCGTAGATCAAATTATGAATATAAGAAATAAAATTTTCAATAAATAATTAAATAACAAATAGGTTAGAAGTGAAACAAATTTATATGTTTGTTTCACTTCTGCAATTATATACAAAGTTATGGATTTATAGATAAAAATGTTGAGATCAGCTATAGTAGAATTCATAGAAAAAATCTTATGTCACTGAAAAATTATTGGAATTTTGAAGTGATCCTTCGTGATTTCCTACAGAATTTTTTGAACGTATTCCATTAAATAAGATACACACAAGATTTCATGTTTTAGAGGATGAAACAAAATATAAGTTAACGGATGTTATGGAAATACATTTTTTAGAGCTGCCAAAGCTTGCAAAACATGATAGTCTACAAGATGTAAATAACCCAATTTTGGATTGGCTTAAGATTATAGATGCAAAATCAAAGGAGGGTTGGAAAGTTAGCACAGAAAAATGAAAGCATAAAAACAGCTTATGAAATACTACAAAGGGTAAGTGAAAGTAAAGAAGCAAGAATGGCATATGAAGCAAGACAAGCAGAAATAATGGATCGGTTAACAAGGGGAAAATTCGCAAGAGAAGAGGGAATAAAAGAAGGTATTCTAAAAGAAAAAATAGCTATTGCTAAAAATGCACTTCTGCTAAATCTATCATTGGAGCAAATACATGAATTGACAGACTTACCAGTAGAAGCTATAAAAACATTAAAAAATTAAATACAAATAGAAGTGTAATAACTCTTATAGTAACTGCATTTCTATTTATTTATACAAAAACATACAATAATGGATAAAAATATTGAAACTAGCTATAACATAAGCTATAATAATTATAGCTAAGACACTTTTGGAGAAACAATGGGAAATAGTAAATTATGAAGTTGTTTCTCTACAGTAGAATCCACTGAAAAAACCTTTTGTTACTGAAAAATTATTGGAAATTTTGAAGCGACCCCTCGTAAAGCCTTGCAGCACAAAGGCTAGAACCCTTTGTTGCTAACTCAAAAAGGAGCAAAAACATGCATTTTTTAAGGG
The DNA here is from genome assembly GCA_937930535.1 of uncultured Clostridia bacterium. Classification (GTDB taxonomy): domain Bacteria; phylum Bacillota; class Clostridia; order Lutisporales; family Lutisporaceae; genus CALGKJ01. The sequence continues at coordinate 49,271 of CALGKJ010000117.1, read as the reverse complement.
TTTTTAAACAAAAAAACTTAATTCTGAGCCTTGCAAAAATGAAAGAAATGTAGGAATACCAATGCATAGCGGGATTTTACGGTTTAAATGCTTAATCCATTAAAACAAGGATTGAAACAAACAGAGCAAATATGGAACTGTGGAAGCAAATTATAAGACTATTATTCCGAATAAGCCAAATTTTATCTATACATAATAAAATTATTATTAACACATAATAATATCGTTCCAAATAATTATTCAAGGAGGAACGAAAATGGATGTAGAACAACTTAAACAAGCTGCTTCAAATAGAATTTCAAACTCAGATTTCAGTGACCATGAAAACCCGGTTACGCGTAGAAGTAATTATTGCAAAGGTCATGAACGCTGGATAAAAGAGGGGAAAACATCAACAGCTGAGTTTGTATCAGCAGAACTTGACAATGGTCAATTTATAGCTGATATAAGATTACCATATCACGCTAAGTATGAGCATAAAAATTTTGATGTAGGATATGGATGTCACTATAGTACAGAAGATAAAGATTGTTCAGGAACAGTTCAGTTTAGGTTAATTAAATCCTTGCTGGGAACCTCAATAGAGGATTTTCATGCTGTTAATGCTAATCCTTCAGAAGCCCATGATTCAACCAGAATGTGTTTAGAATCACTACAGGAACAGGTTATTCCTAAATTAAATAATTTAATTTAATGTGCTCAAGTCCCGCTATTCAAACCAATAGCAAAGGAGTTGAGAGGATATGCCTAATCAAAGAAAAGAAAGTGATGTTGTTTATAGAAAAGGTAATTATGAGCTTTCTAAAAGAGAAACCGGAGCATCCCTTACAGATTCAAGAAATAGAAGTAGAAGCCTGGATGTTGATGTTAATAAAAGGGATAGAAGTATAGCAGCTGGACCAACATGGAAATGGTAAAATACTCTAATATAAATAAAAAGAACTTAAGTTGCTCAGATCTGACATCATATAGATGTCAGATTTATTATTATGAACAGGTTTATAAAACTCAATAATATTAGTGGAAACAAACGTTGTGTACCTTCGCTTGTGAAATTCAAATGTACACTCTATGGAAGTAATGTTGTAATTACCTTATGATTAACCAAGCTATTACAGAAACGGCTTGAGATGGAGTATGCCAAGGCAGAGGATGTAAGAAAAGTGATGCCTAAGAATATAAGTATTATGGGTTATTTACATTATATTGCTTCATATTGAATAAAATATATGATATAATTAGTTAATAGCATTTACGAGTATTTATAAATAAGTTTCTAAAAATTACAAAAACTGCCGATAAATACATGTACATATTACATTCAAGTCAAATAATGTATATTAAACTAAAATTTTGTACAAAATGCTGTAATACTCCTTTGTAAGAAAGCTAAGGAGGTCGATAATAGAAAAACTGGTAAATTATAATTTTATTAAACACTGAAGTAGCATTGCGGTGTATTTTTTTTCGTTTGTATAATATTCTAAAAATACAGAAAAGTTACATTTTGCTATGAAACGATACAAAACAGTATAGTGTGGTATATATAATTTATTAAGGAGGAAGCGATACAAATGAGGTTTAAGGGTCTAAGTGCGAAACTAAACACCATTATTGCCATTTTTATGGTTATTATCTTTACTTCAATGTTTGCATTTATAGCCTATCAGGTCTATGTGACGGCTGTTCACGAAGCAGAGAGCTTGGTAACAGCAGAAAGCAAGGTATACGCTGCAATCATACATGAACGTCATATGCAAAACCTGCAATCTGCAAAGGATTTGGAAATGCGTATAAATAATATGATGTCCGGCAATAACGTAAAAAGTCGTGAAGCAGTTATACAGATGCTGAAGGATACGATAATGTCAAATGATAATCTGTTTGGAGCTGGTGTCTGCTTTGAACCTAATGCCTTTGATGAAAAGGACGGCGAATATGCAAACACTCGTTTTCATGATACTACAGGAAGACTAATCCCCTATCTTTCACGAAATGGGATAAGCTTTGACATCATTCCCTTTGTTGGTTACGACAAGGCAGAAGCTTTATGGTACTCAATGCCCAAGAATATAAATAATCTGGTCTTGACGGAGCCTTTTGAATATGAGGTCAATGGGCAAACAACACTTTTGTATACTCTATCACTGCCAATAAGAGACTGGTCTGGTAAGTTTATTGGAGTTATAGTCTTAAATACAGATATTACGAATTTTCAAGAGCTTGCAAGCTCCATGCAGGTCAAAGGGGGAGCGGCAAGTATTGTAACACCAGCCGGAACCTTTATAGCTCATGGAAGCAGCCCTGAGCTGATTATGAAAAATCTTGTGGAAGTAGACCAGAAGAATAAAAACATAGTTGATAGGATAGCCGCAGGTGAAGAGTTTGTTATTACAGATAGTTCTCAAGGATTGGGGAAAAATACTATCAAGGTATATGTACCTATACAGTTCAGCGGTACAAATATAAGCTGGTCCTTTATTTCCGAAGTTCCCTATAAAAATATTTTAAGTGGTTTCTATGCAATGTTTAGAATACTCTTAATGCTTGCCGCAGCAGCTGTAATACTTATAATCGTCATAATAGCTATTTTTTTAAGAAAGGTCGCAGTAAAGCCGCTGTCGTTGGCTGCTGCTCATGTAAACGAAATAGCCAGCTATAATATAAACAGAGATGTATCAAATGCCTTTTTGAAGAGAAAAGACGAAATAGGTCATCTGGGGAGAGCGATCCAGTCTATTGAAGATAGCTTGAGGACTCTAATACACCAGATAAGCAGCTCGGCAGAGCAGGTGGCGGCTTCCTCACAGGAGCTTACTGCTATATCTGAGCAAACATCTACAGCCGCAGAGGAAGTAGCAAAAACCATCAGTGGTATAGCACAAAGCGCAACAGTACAGGCGCAAAGCACAGCAGCAGGCTCTGAAAAGCTAGTAAGTCTGGGTAGGGTTATTGAGGAGAATCAGGCTTATCTCAAGGAGTTGATTCACACGTCAAACTCAGTAAGTCAGCTAGTAAATGATGGTCTTGCGGTTATAAATGATCTGTCGCACAAGACGGTAGAGAGCGGAAAAGCAACAGGTGAGGTATATGCCAGCATTATTAAGACAAATGCCAGCTCAAAAAGAATCAGTGAAGCAAGCGGCTTAATCACATCTATAGCAGAACAGACAAACCTGCTTGCTCTTAATGCGGCAATTGAGGCTGCAAGAGCCGGAGAGCACGGCAAGGGCTTTGCGGTGGTTGCAGATGAAATAAGAAAGCTTGCCGAGCAGTGTACAAAGTCGACAAGGGTCATAGACAGCATGGTAAAAACACTGCAAGAGGATGCGGCAGTTGCCGTAAACGCAATGGAAGCTGTAAAAGGAATTTTGGAACAGCAAATATCCAATGTAAATGTTGCTGAAACAAAATATATAGATATTGCAAAAGCTATTAAAGGCTCGGAAAAAGCGGTTAAGGTATTGAGTGATGCTGGAATAGAGATGGAAAATCAAAAGAATGAAGTACATGACACTATGCAGGAGCTGTCGTCAGTAGCACAGGAAAATGCGGCAGGTACTCAGCAGGCAGCGGCATCCATGCAGGAGCAATCGGCAGCTATCGAAGAGATGGCAAACGCAAGCGAGGGTCTTTCTCAGCTTGCTCAAGAGCTGAAATCAGTTATAGGAAAGTTTAGGATATAGGTAGTAATAAAATGAGCAGAGTCCAGTCGGATTCTGCTCATTTTATTATCTTATATATAAAATATACTATCGTACTACAGGTGATACTACCCTGTCTAAGATCCCTGTCATAAACCCTATAAGTATACCGTAGTTTACTACAGGCACTTCGGCTTCCTTGCATTTTTCCAGTCTGTTTAATACCTCAGCTCTGTTTATCATACATGCTCCGCAGTGAACCACCAGCTTATAGTCCTTGAGGTTTTCGGGGAAGTCTCCCCCTACCACCCAGCTTATATCCAGCTTGCCCCCTACCCTTTTTTCCAGCCATCTTGGTATTTTGATTCTGCCGATATCCTCGTGGCTTGGATAGTGAGTACATGCCTCGGCAATAAGCACCTTGTCCCCTTCCTTGAGGGTGTCTATAACCTTTATTCCATTAAGGAACTCTCTAAGATTGCCCTTGTATCTTGCATACAGTATGGAGAAGGAGGTCAGGGGTACATCCTCGGGTACTACCTTGGATACAAAATCAAATGCCTGTGAGTCGGTTACTACCATTCTAGGCGGATTTTTAAGGCTTTTAAGGGCATTATCAAGTTCATGCTCTCTGGTTACCATTACATTAGCTCCTGCGTCTAGTGCGTCTCTCAGTACCTGTACCTGGGGCAGTATGAGTCTGGACTTGGGTGCTCCTGCATCTACAGGAGTAACCAGTATTATTACATCATTCTGCGTTATCAGATCTCCCACAATGGTACTCGGCAGATAATCCACAGGAGCATTTTTAACAATCGTCAGCTTAAGCTCATCTACTCCCTGTCTTGTAAGGGAGTCTACTCTACAGTAGGGCAGCTTGTTTTTTTCAAACCATAAAGCGGCGTTGCTGCCGCTGTCTATATCAACTTTGCTTATAACTCCAACTATAGGTATGCAGCGTTTTTTTGCTTCTTCAAGGATGTTTTCGTCAAATTCATCGGGGGTGCTTTCTGATGATATGGTAAGTACCATTAAATCTGTTTTGGCAAGCACCTGCCTTGTTTTTTTGACTCTAAGCTCTCCAAGCTCGCCTTCGTCATCAATACCGGCAGTATCAATAAGGGTTACAGGTCCTATAGGTGATATTTCCATGGATTTAAATACTGGGTCTGTGGTAGTGCCGGGTATAGAGGATACAACAGCAAGCTCCTGATTGGTTATGGCATTTATCAGACTTGACTTTCCTGCATTTCGTCTTCCGAATATGGCTATGTGAAGTCTGACGCTTCTAGGTGTATCAAGCATAAGGTTTCCTCCTATAAATAAAGGTCTCGTTTGCCTTTTTTAATTTCTTCCAATCTTTGTTTTGTGACTTCCTTGACTTTTTCATTTGTTATTTCTTCAAGGTGCTGTTTTATAGTTTCCTCTCCTGCTGCTATAGTTTCCGGGGAGGCGTAGTCAAGCAGGTATTCCTGGAAGGTAAGTATGGCGTTGGGCTGACAGACATTATGTATGTTGCCTGTCTTAGCAAGCTGCATAAATCTGTCTCCGACTCTGCCCTGTCTATAGCAGGCGGTACAGTAGCTTGGTATATAGCCTGCTGCGCAGAGGCTTTGGATGATTTCATCCGGTGATCTGTGATCCTCTACATTAAACTGAGCTGTTTCATTGACTGTATGTTCACAGGCTTCACTTTTATAGCCGCCTACTCCTGTACAAGATCCGGCACTTATCTGAGATACTCCGTAGTTTATTATTTCATCACGAAGCTTTGCATTTTCTCTGGTGGATAATATGATGCCGGTATATGGCACAGCAAGCCTGAGTATAGCCACTATCTTTTTAAAATCCTCGTCGTTGACAAGGTATGGGTATTCCTGTATATTAACGCCTTCTGCCGGCTTTAGTCTGGGTACTGATATTGTATGAGGACCGCAGCCAAACTGTTTTTCAAGATGATCAGAGTGCATTAAAAGCCCCATAACCTCAAATTTATAGTCGTATAGTCCAAACAGTACTCCAGCTCCTACATCATCAATTCCTGCCTCCATAGCTCTGTCAAAGGCTGTGGTGTGGTAATCATAATCGTGCTTCGGACCTTTTGTATGCATTTTTTTGTAGGTATCACGATGATAGCTTTCCTGAAACAATATATATGTCCCTATATTAGCTGCTTTCAGCTTCTTGTAGTTTTCTACAGTTGTGGAAGCTATGTTTACATTTATTCTTCTTATACTGCCATTTTCAAATTTTATATCATATATAGTATTTATGGCATCTATAATATAATCTATATCACAGTTGACTGGGTCTTCGCCTGCCTCCAGTGCTATTCTTTTATGTCCCATTGCTTCCAGAACCTTGACTTCCTCAACTATTTCGTCCTTTGCAAGCTTTTTTCGGAGTATACTGTTATTGCAGCCATAGCCGCAGTACTTGCAGGAATTTACACAATAGTTGCTTACATAGAGGGGGGCAAATATAACTACTCTTTTGCCATATATCTGTTCCTTAACCTTATGTGCTGCGCTGAAAATTTTGTTTAGGGTTGCAGGGTCATTAACATTAAGCAGCTTTGCGGTTTCTTCCATTGTAAGCCCATAAGCCTTTTCTGCTTTTTGCAGTATGACATCCAGCTCGTTACTATTAGTATTTTTTGCTGCCTCCAATATGGCGTTTATTTTGTTTTCATCTATGAAATCAGCAGTGTATGCTTTGCTTTGAATAGTCATGAAATTATCTCCTTATATATTAATCTGTTATCTCTTCAAAGAATGTCCATGATCCTTTGCTACGCTTCTTCCTAGAGCATGTATCTTACCCGTTATGCAGTTTCTGCAATGTCCGGGGTCGTCGGTGATACATATTTTATTCGGGTATAGAGCGTACAGCTCACGGAACTTCATTGGGGATACGTTGGGCATTACTACATTTGCTCCTGAGTTTAAGGCTTTTTCTCTGCCCTTTGGATCAAGACTGCCCATGGCTGTGGTTGCCGGTATGTGGGCGTTCCTTAGTATCAGTCTTGCCATAGCAACTGCCTTGAGGCTGTCAATCAGCAGACCGCCTTTTTCATTTGCAAGCTTTGTATCAGGGTTTGGAATAAATGGACCAATGCCTGCCATATCCACATCTAGCTCTTTTAATAGTAACAGATTATCAGCTAGTATTTCAACAGTTTCACCGGGAAGACCAACCATAAAGCCGCTTCCCACCTGATAGTCCAGTTCCTTCAGATTATGCAGACATTGTATTCTATTTTCATAATCTGAGTCAGGATGTAAAGCTTGATAAAGCTCTTTGTTTGAGGTTTCAAAACGCAGCAGATATCTGTCAGCTCCTGCATTTTTCATCATTTTGTAGTCCTGCTTGCTGAACTCACCGCAGGATAGGGTAACTGCAAGATCAGTGCTGTTTTTTATGCCATCTACTACTGTGGCAATCTTTTCAGCAGTATAGAAGCCGTCCTCTCCCGACTGCATCACGACGCTTCTATAGCCCAAGCTTTCTGCATTTTTTGCAGTAGCTATTATTTCATCTACTTCCAGCCTGTAGCGGAGCAGGTTTTGGTTATCTCTTCTTAAGCCGCAGTATTCACAGTTTCTTTTGCAAATATTAGAGAACTCTATAAGACCTCGAAGATGTACTTCGTCTCCGACTTCCTCCTTGCGCAGCTTGTCAGCCACATCAAATATCAAATGGGTATATTCTTCGGGGCATGAGAGCAGTTCAATTATTTCATCTTTACTTAATGATGTTTTTGAATATGCTTTTTGAGACAGCTGGTTTATTACTTCGTATTTTGTTTCCATATTTGGCTCTCCTTTGTAATTAGAAGATATATATATTAGTTTGTTAAAAAATCAACATACTTCTATTTCATTATAATATAACTATAAGGAAAATGAAATAGAATACAGCTATTATTAATAATAATTATTATTGGAGCATAAATTTCCAATTCCAAAATTATGAATAATTTATTACCTCCAAGGCTATAAATTATAAGTCTCTGATGTGTTATTTTGTTGACAATATTGTCGTATTTAGTTATCATGTTATTGTGAGAATTTTATCAAGTTTATTATTTTATAGCTATGATGAAAACTGGTATATATGTATAATAATAATAAACCATTGATATAGCAGTGATATATATCACAGAAGCTGTAAGTAAGTGCAAAGCTATGTAAATAATCAGCCGCATAGGATATATATTACTATATAAATGGCACTTAGTAAATTACATAATTATTTGCAAAATGCTATTTATCCTGTATATAAAGAAGGCACTAGAGGAAGCTTTTTCTAGTGATATTTAATATAAAATATCTAATGCTTTCTTATAGATAACCAACTCTAAAACTCAAAATACTTTTCGTTAAGACTTGCATATGTAAATAATATTTTATCAAAACAGGGGGAAACTATAACATGGAAATGATTAACATTACTATTGATGGTATCACAACGCAGGTTCCGAAGGGATCAACAGTTCTGCAAGCTGCAAAATCATTAAATATTGATATTCCAACCTTATGCTATTTGAAGGATATAAATGAGGTTGGATCATGCAGAATGTGTGTTGTAGAGGTTCAAGGCGCAAGATCACTTCAAGCATCATGTGTACTTCCAGCAGCAGAAGGTATGGTAGTTAAGACAAACTCACCAACAGTAAGAAACTCTAGAAAAATGATACTTGAGCTTATGCTTGCCCGTCACGAAAGAGAATGTCTGACTTGTGCAAGAAACCTTAACTGTGAGCTTCAAAAACTGTCCGAAGAGCTGGGTGTAGAAAAAGTAAGATTTGAAGGCGAAAAGATAAATTATGCAGTAGACAGCACTTCACCAGCAATAGTTAGAGATCAGAATAAATGTATACTTTGCGGAAGATGTATTAAGATATGCAAAAATGTTCAAGAAACAGGCGCAATAGACTTTGCTAGAAGAGGTGTACGTACAACTGTTACTACCTCCTTTGATAAGGGATTAAATGAAGTAAGATGTATCAACTGCGGACAATGTATAAAATTCTGTCCTGTAGGCGCGTTAAAAGAGAAGGATGATACTGAAAAGGTATGGGATGCATTAGCAGATTCAGATATGCATGTAGTAGTTCAAACAGCTCCAGCAGTTAGAGTCGCTCTTGGCGAAGAATTTGGAATGGAAGTTGGAACTAATGTAGAAGGACAAATGATAGCTGCTCTTAAGAGATTAGGCTTTGACAAAGTATTTGATACAAACTTTAGTGCTGACCTTACAATACTTGAAGAAGGCACAGAATTATTAAGCAGAATAAACAACGGCGGCAAGCTTCCATTGATTACTTCATGTTCACCAGGCTGGATAAAATTCTGTGAACACAATCACCACGATTTCTTAGAAAATCTTTCAAGCTGCAAATCACCACAGCAAATGTTTGGTGCAGTTGCAAAATCCTACTACGCTCAAAAAGCTGGAGTAGATCCTAAGAAAATGTTTGTTGTTTCAGTTATGCCATGTACAGCTAAAAAGTATGAGGCTGGCAGAGATGAAATGAAGGTTGAAGGTCTAGCTGATGTTGATGCAGTAATAACAACAAGAGAGCTTGCTAAAATGATCAAGCAAGCAAGAATAGACTTTAAAGCGTTAGAAAAAGGCTCCTATGATACAATTCTTGGAGATTCAACTGGCGCAGGTGTTATATTCGGAGCAACAGGCGGAGTTATGGAAGCGGCATTGAGAACAGTTGCTGACATACTGACAGGTCAAGACTTAAAGGAAATTGAGTATATGCCTGTAAGAGGACTAGACGGCATAAAAGAAGCATCAGTTAATATCAACGGTATGGATGTAAAGGTTGCTGTAGCTCATGGTACAGCAAATGCAGGAAAGCTTTTAGACAGAATCAGATCTGGAGAAGCTAACTACCACTTCGTTGAGGTTATGGGATGTCCAGGAGGCTGCATAAACGGCGGCGGACAGCCAATCATAATGGATAAGGAAAAGACTGATGAGGTTAAGAGATTAAGAGCAGAAGGCTTATACACTATAGATAGAGAAAGAAAGCTTAGAAAATCTCACGAAAATCCAGAAGTGAAGGCACTTTATGATGAATATCTGGAAAAACCAAACAGCCATAAAGCTCATCATTTGCTGCACACTCACTATACTAAGAGAGAAAGAGTATAACTTAAGCTTATCCTACAAAAATTTTAAAATTTGATATAAAATATAATCTGTGTTTTATATGCAGATTATATTTTTTTGTCGAAATTAGCTTGATAAAAAAATAACAGCGGTGTATTATAGTAAATGAGTGAAATAATGTTAAATTACATATTGTTTATGTTTATTAACTTACAACATACAATATGTATGTATATGGTAACAAGCTTTATCAAACACTAAGCTTTTGTTATTGATATTTATAAATTAGCAACTCTATAAGTAAAAGAAACTATATATTAAGTAAAGGGGGACGTATAGAGATATGGTGAATCTGACTATAAACGGTCAAAAGGTACAAGCTGCTAATGGTACTACTATACTGAAAGCGGCTGAAAGCATAGGCATCAAAATACCTACTTTTTGCTATGATGAAAGATTGGTAGCACATGGTGCATGCAGAATCTGCGTTGTGGAGGTGGCAGGAGCAAGATCCTTGATGGCATCCTGTACTGTTCCTGTAACAGAGGGAATGATAGTACAAACTCATTCGCCAAGCGTTATAGAAACAAGAAAGGATATATTAAGGCTGATACTGGCAAACCATCCTTTGGACTGCTTGACCTGTGAAAAGGCTGGAAACTGCAAGCTGCAAGATTACTGTTATGAATATGACATAAAGGAAAGCGGAATAGTTGGAACAAAGAAAAACTATCCTATAGATGACAGCAACCCTTTCTTCAGCTTGGACAGAAACAAATGTATAATGTGTGGTAAATGTATAAGGGTAGATAATGAGCTTCAATGTACTGGCGCAATAAACTATAACAGCAGAGGATTTAACACTCATGTAGGTATACCCTATGACAGAGAGCTTGAGCAATCCACATGTGTATCCTGTGGAAACTGTGTATCCGCATGTCCGGTTGGGGCTTTAAGCTCTAAGAATCATGCTAAATTCAGAAGCTGGGAAGTAAAAACTGTAAGAACAACCTGTTCATACTGCGGCGTAGGCTGTCAGATGGACTTACAGGTTAAGGATAACAAGGTGGTAGGAGTAGAGCCTGTAAATATGGCTCCAAATGATGGACTCCTATGTGTTAAGGGCAAATACGGCTATAGGTTTATTGATCATCCAGATAGGCTAAAAACTCCTTTAATCAAAAAGGACGGCAGCTTTGTAGCGGCAACATGGGATGAAGCATATGATCTGATTGCAGATAAAATGAGAAATGTTAAGGAAAACTATGGTTCCGATGCCTTCGGAGGATTTTCTTCCGCTAGATGTACAAATGAAGAAAATTATCTGATGCAGAAGCTTTTTAGAGCGGTGGTTGGCACAAACAATATTGACCACTGCGCCCGCCTCTGACATGCTTCAACTGTTGCAGGTCTTGCAACAACATTAGGAAGCGGAGCTATGACAAATGGTATTAATGAAATACTAAATACAGATGTAATATTTATACTAGGATCAAACACAACCGAAAATCACCCTGTTATTGGGGCAAAGATCAGACAAGCCAGATTAAATGGCGCAAAAATAATAGTAGCTGAGCCAAGAAAGATAGATTTGGCAAAGGATGCAGAGGTATTCTTAAAGATAAAGCCCGGTACAAATACAGCACTGCTGAATGCATTGATGAATGTAGTTCTGGAAGAAGGCTTGCAGGATAAAGAGTTTATAGCTGAAAGAACAGAAAACTTTGAAGAGCTGGAAGCGGCAGTGAAGAAGTATACTCCTGAGTATGCAGCAGGAATATGTGAGGTTAGTGCTGAGGATATCAGAAAAGCAGCAAGACTATACGCTTCTGCTGAAAAGGCAAGCATAATATACTGCATGGGTATAACACAGCATAGTACTGGTGTTAACAATGTTATGTCAATATCCAACTTGGCTATGCTTTGCGGAAATCTAGGCAAGGAGTCATCAGGAGTCAATCCTCTAAGGGGACAAAACAATGTTCAAGGCTCTTGTGATATGGGAGCACTTCCAAATGTATTCCCAGGATATCAGCCTGTTGCAAAGCCAGAGGTGATAGAAAAGTTTGAAGCAGCTTGGAATGTGAAGCTTTCATCAAAGCCGGGTCTTACAGTGCCTGAAATGATGAAGGCAGCAGGAGAAGGCAGCATAAAATTCATGTACATAATGGGCGAAAATCCAATGGTATCAGATCCTGATACCAATCATGTAAAGCATGTACTTGAACATGTAGATTTCTTGGTGGTGCAGGACATATTTATGACTGAAACTGCTGAGTATGCAGATGTTATATTGCCGGCAGCGGCTTTTGCGGAAAAAGACGGTACATTCTCAAATACTGAAAGAAGAGTACAAAGAGTCAGAAAGGCTGTTGAGCCTGCTGGAAGTGCAAAAGCAGACTGGGTAATACTGATGGAGCTTATGAACAAGCTTGGCTATGATAAGAGCTACAACAGTCCTGATGAGATTATGGATGAGATAGCTTCAGTAACTCCATCCTACGGAGGCATCAGCTACGATAGATTGGAGTGCGTAGGTATTCAATGGCCATGTCCAAATAAAGAGCATGCAGGAACACCTTATCTGCATAAGGGAAGCTTCTCAAGGGGTAAGGGTTTGTTTAAAGGGATAGAGCATAAGGATTCGGCAGAGACTACCGATAAGGAATATCCATTTATACTAACTACAGGACGTGTATTATATCATTATCATACAAGAACTATGACTGGCAGAGTTGATGGACTAAATGCAAAGGTTTCAGAAAACTACGCTGAAATAAATCCTGCGGCTGCTGCAAAACTTGGTGTTGGTGAGGGTGATGTTATAAAAATTACTTCAAGAAGAGGAACAGTGGATATAAAAGCCAGATTAACTGAAAAAGTCAATGAAAATGTGGTGTTTATACCCTTCCATTTCGCAGAAGCATCAGCCAATGTCCTCACAAACAGCGAGCTGGATCCAGTTTCAAAAACCCCTGAATTAAAGGTTTGTGCTGTAGCAATACAAGCAAAATAGCATATATGATAAATAAGCATGCTTTAAGGGCATGCTTATTTTTGTCCAAAAATAAAAGTTCATAAACAATTCATAGTTTTTTCATTAATTATATGCCTTATTAGAAACAATTTCTGGTATAATCATTATAACATTCTGAAAATTTATTTCTGGCAAATTGTACAGCACCATTTATATAGTTGATGACTATATTGGGCAGACTAAACTATATTATTTTTTAGGAGTTTTTTGAGGAGGGATTGAATTGAACAAAATGAAAAGATACGCAGCAATTGTTATGATTATTATACTAATAGCCAGTGCTTTGTCTGGCTGCCAAAATAACGATCAGCCGGTAAGTCCAAGCTCTGGCAATAATGGAGAGATAACGGCAGGCTTTGTTAACTTGCAGGGTGATGAAAGTCATATAGATGAAAAAAATCTGATAAGTATACTTAGCGAGCTTATTTCAGATAAATATGCAGGACGACTTACAGGGACTGAAGGGAATCTAAAGGCTGCGGAGTATATTGCTAGTTATTTTAAGGAGCTGGGTCTTGAAAATCCCGAGGGAGCTGAAAATTATCTGCACTACTATAAGCAGGCGGTACATAGCTTTACTTCAAAACCCCTGCTGAATGTGGTTGATATGAGCGGAAATGTGGTAAAGGAGCTTGAAAACGGAGATAACTTTGCAATAAGAATCATGAATTTAAGTGAAGGCAGTGTAGATGTTACTGCGCCTATATATGTTCTTGAAAATTCAAAGGATTTAAAGGCAGATAATGCAAATATCAAAGGTAAGATAATATTCGTCAGCGATAATACCAGAGGTATGTTGAATACAAGGGATGCTTTACAGATTGGTGCTGAGGCAGGTGCTTTGGCTGTAATAGTCCATATGGATTTAACAAGCAATAGCAGAAGAAACAGCGAGCTTGTAATGGTTCCATTGAGGGAAAGCGGCTTTAGACAAAGCATACCTTTCATTTATATTGATAATGATGGTGCTGATGCAATAAAAAAGGCTTCTGAGGATTTTAACAGCTTAAGATTCAAATGTGAGTTTGTATCCGATTGGAATAAGTCAGTTCCAAATGTTATCGGTCTGCTTCCTGGAAGCGATCCAAAGCTGAAGGATGAATATATAATTATAGGAGCACATTTTGATCATGTGGGAGATAATATGAATGGAACCTATAACTCAGGTGCTCTGGACAATGCATCAGGAACATCGGCTATGATGGAAATTGCAAGATTAGTAACAAAAAATAAGCTTAAACCTAAGCGAACTATATTGTTTATGGCATTTAACGGTGAGGAGACTGGCTTGGTAGGCTCACGAGAATATGCATCAAACCCTATTTATCCCTTGGATAAAGCAGTTATGATTAATCTCGACATGGTTGGTGCTTCTGCAAAAATGCCTCTAAGTATAATGGCTTCTGAGGAAAAGCATGCCAGCATGGTAAGTGAGCTTTTGGGCTATGCTAAAGATCTTGGAATAGATGCAAAGAGCGGCTATGGTGGAGGAAGCGATCATGCAAGCTTCTCTGATTATGGTGTACCGTCGGTACTGCTGATACATGAAGACTTTTTAAATGGCTATCACAGCTATATGGATAATATTGAGGATGTAAGTGATTTAAGGCTTGAAGAGGTAGTAAAGCTTGTTATGTACTATCTGGACAAAAAAGCATTTTAGATGCAGCCTTAGCAGTAAAAGCAGTCAGATTGTTATAAGATTTATATAACATTCTGACTGCTTTTTATTCATATGAATTCCCAAATATATTTTATATGCGTTATAATATATAATATGAACTTTTTTAGTACATAATCAGTTTAACTTATAGTCAGGAGGTAGCAAGTTAATGTCAGCATCAGAAAAAGAGCTTATACAGCTTGCCAAGCAAGGCAACAAAAGTGCGTTAAATACTCTCCTGAATGAAAGCTACCCCATACTTAAGGGTTATTTGATTAAGATGACAGGAGAAGCAGACTTGGCTCAGGATATTATGCAGGAGGCGATGCTTAAAGCAGTACTTAACATTAACAAATTTGACCCAAGAGCAAAGTTTTCCACCTGGCTGATAACTATAGCAACAAATGCATACAAAGACAGCTTGCGTAAAAATAAAAGACATGTTGAGCTGGATGAGAGTATGCCGTCACGTGAGCAGGGAATCGAAGAACAGGTGCTTGCAAATATCAGATATGATGAAATTAAGAAAATTATACTTAATCTGCCCCATGAGAAAAGAACAGTTTTTGTTTTGAAGCACTTTTACGGCTATAAGTATGAGGAAATAGCAGAGATTGCCAACTGTCCTGTGGGTACAGTACGTTCGAGGCTGCATAATGCTGTTAAGTATATAATAAATGAGCTGGAAAGAAGGAATGTTTAAATGGATAATCAGAAAAAAATCCAAGACACTCTGATTGATAGATACTACAATGAAGAATATGATCAAGGCAGCTTAAGCTGTATAAATGATGACGATATGGAGGCCTTTGACAGAGATATGACTTATATGACGGAAAGGCTGAATATTTTATCAGAGCATGAAGCAGACGTAGATATAAACATAATGGGTATTATAGTGCAGGCAGAAGCTATAAAAGCAAAACGAAAAAACAGAATAGAAAATATACTGTTTATATGCTTTGCCGCAGCGGTGCTTTATACTATAGCAATGCTTACACTTTCATTAGGCATTAAGTTCATTATAATATTTGAAGCTGTTGGCTTTGTATTGGTACCATTTTCCTTGATACCCATATCAAGAGCTGTACTTATGAGAAGGAGGCATGAACAATGAATGAGCGTATATTAATTATTTTACTTTGTATTGCTGTTCCAGTTTTACTTGTTCAAGGCTTCTGGATTTTCAATGATGCAAGGAAGCGGGGAGAGAAATACTACTGGCTGTGGGGCTTATTCGGATTAATGAATACTCCCGGAAATCTTATTATATATTTGATAATTACACGAGTTATTATTGATAAGTATGCAAAAGGAAAAGAATAGACAAAAAAAGTATGAAAAAATAATTTCATGCTTTTTTATTTTTTTGTGAACTTTTTGCTATGCAGAATAGTTTAATCAATGAGAAAACAAAATGGAGGTATTAGTATGGATTCATTTACAATTATGGAAATAGTAAAGCTGCTTGCACCTTTTATAGTTCTTGAGCTTTTGCTTAAGATATTCTGCTTATACAGGCTTTCAAAGGATGAGGTTAAGTACTTTCCCAAGTTTGCTTGGGCACTGATAATTATTTTCGCAGCAACTATAGGCTCTGTCGCTTACTTGATGGCAGGAAGAAAAAAATATTAAAAAATGTTACTTGAAGGAAGTGATACTATGCTTAAGGTAGAAGGGCTTGTAAAAAAATATAAAGATCTGGAAGTGCTGAAAGGAATAAGCTTTGAGGTGGAAAAGGGCAGTGTATATGGTTTTCTGGGCAGAAACGGAGCCGGAAAAACCACTACTATGAACATACTTACAGGACTTATTGATTTTAATAAGGGTAATATAGCTTATAATGGTAAGGACTTTAAGGAAAACAAAAGAGGTATATTAAGACTGATTGGTTATGTACCCCAAGAGCCTGTATTTTATGGATATATGAGTGCTTATGAATATCTAGCCTTTATGGGAGAGCTGAGCGGCATGAGCATTAACAGCATAAGGCTGCGCTCTGAGGAGGTATTGGATATAGTAGGACTGCGGGAGGCGGCGAAAAGAAAGGTAGGAGGCTATTCGGGAGGCATGAAGCAGAGATTTGCCATAGCAGTATCCTTGTTTAACAGTCCCGAAATGCTGTTTTTGGATGAACCAACCTCTGCATTAGATCCAGAAGGCAGGATGGAGATACTAAAGCTTATTAATGATTTGAAGCAGCAGGGAATGACAATATTCTTTTCTACTCATATACTCAATGACATAGAGCGGGTCTGCAATCAGCTAAGTATTCTGGAAGCCGGTAATATTGTAATCTCCAGTGATTTACGATCCCTTAAGGATAAATATATTAAGCCCATATATGACATTGAGCTGGAGGGAGGCGTAAAGGAGCTTGCCGAAAGGCTGCAAGGTCTGCCCTGGATTCAAAAGGTTATGATAGAGAATAGTAAAATAGCTGTATATGTAAAGGACATAGAAATTTCCAAGCAGGAGCTTATAAAGATAGTGGCAGAGTCTGGCTGCAACGTAATATCCTTTAATCTGCGTAAAAGTGATCTTGAAGATATATTTATAAGGCTGGTGAATCACAATGAGAACATTTAAGGCATATTTGAAAAAGGAGGTACTGGAAGCGGCAAGGCAATATAGATACCTTATAATATTTATAGGTGTGGTGTTCTTTGCAATAGCCACCCCCATAATGCTGAGACTTCTGCCGAAGCTGCTTGAAGCTCAGATGAATGCTGATTTAAGCTCCTTTTTTACAATAAACAGAAGAACTGCAATCCAAAACTATATCGGAGACTTGGTGGAGATAAGCTATCTGATAATAATACTGGTGTTTTCGGGTACACTGAGCGATGAGCTTAGCTTTAGAAAGCTGGTATTTCCATATTCAAAGGGTGGAAGTCCTGCTGGAATGGTGTTTGCAAAGTTTTTACACAACTCCTTGACCACTGTACTGGCTGTTTTTGTAGGATTTGCAGTAAACTACTATTATGCAAATATAGTAATAAGCGGTGAAGGTGCATCAATCAATGAGGTAATGACTTCTGCACTGCTTGTAAGCCTATACTTTTTATTCGGAATATCACTTGCCATGATATTCAGCAGCTTACTGAAAAAGGGACTTACAGCAGGAATTGTCACACTGGCTGTATCATATTCAATGATACCCTTATCAGGCTTAGGGGTACTAAAAAAGCTTGCTCCATATAATCTCATACAAGCTGCCAATAAATTCAGCATGGAGGGTACACTGCCTGTAATAACAGCAACAATAATAATGATAATAGCAATAATAGCTTTGACCTGCTATAGAATGAGCAGGGTGGAGATAATAAGCTGATACACTGAAAGAAAAATAGTAAACCCCTGCATATCAGAGGTTTACTATTTATTTTCGCTTCTTTTTATCAAGAAGTACTATTCCAAGTGCCCAGTTTATCAAGCTTATTACAAGTGCCGCCTTTATTGCCACGCCGAAGCTGGCTATATTTATAGGTGTATAGTGCGCTGCAAGCGAGAGTATTGCTGCATTGATAATTAATGTAAATAGTCCTAGTGTGGCAATAGTAATAGGAAAAGATATAACCTTTAATACAGGCTTTACTATCATGTTCAGAAGACTTAAAACTAAAGCACCAATAATAGCAGATTTCCAAGAATCTATATTAAAGCCTTGAATTTGTATTATATTGCTTGCTGTATATAAGGATAATGTATTAATAATAATTCTAATAATCAGTTCTCTCAATATTTACCCTCCCTTCCAAGTTTTTTGTTTATTCTACACTATTATATTACCAGACCTTTGCAATATTTCATATTGCTTTTTAGTTTAAAATAGATTTGTACAAAAGGTAGTTTTTTTACCAACTTTTAAGTTTTTTGTATAAATAAACATTAAACGTATTGACTTATTAGTATATTTATAAGATAATATTAAGCTAACCAAGTGTTTTTGTAAAGTTAGTATAGACAAACTTATTATATTTTAGTTAACATAATGCCATGTTTTGGTATAAAAATATTAATTATTTAAAATTTATTATATGTAAAGTAAGGAGAGGTATCAATGAGTAATAGTCAACAGGTTATCCCAATTTCACTTGGATATGTAAAAGCCTTTTTAATCAAAGGAAAAGGAGCTGTCTTGGTCGATACAGGTGTACCGGGTAGTTTTGACAAAATAATTGATGCATTAAAACAGAATGGGGTAGAGCCTCCTAACGTTTCCCTTATAATATTGACTCACAACCATATTGACCATGTGGGAGAGGTGTATCGGTTAAAGCAGTTTACAGGTGCCAAGGTTGCAGTACATGAGAGTGAAGCCAAAGCCTTAAGAGAGGGAAGGAATACCGAGGTGGTTGCTGCTGGGGGATTGCTTTCCAAGATATTAGTAAAAATGGTGAAAAACAGCGAGCTTAAAGGTGTGGAAGCAGATGTTTTGATCAAGGATGAATTAGACCTTGGTGAATACGGAATAGAAGGAAAAGTAATACATACGCCCGGACATACTCCCGGTTCAGTAGCTGTTGCGTTGGCTGACGGAGAAATAATATTCGGTGATACAATAATAGGCAAAACTAATGAAAAAGCTGCCAAGCCGTTATTTGCATCAGATTTGAAGGAGCTTAAAAATTCTGTAAATAAAATAGCTAAAATGCTGCCAAGGGTTATACATAACTCCCATGGAGTGCCTTGCAGTACTAAAGCTATTGAAGGCTTATATCAAAAACTTTAATAAGAGTCTTAAACAATAGAATAGGGTGTATGAATGACATACACCCTATAAAAAGCTATACTTTCCAGCAGTCGTAATAGTCTCTGATATACTGTTCAATAGAAGCAGGCTTTCTATTCAATATCATTTCCAAATCATTTGTTACACTTTTCGCCATACCCAATCTTGTTGTAATATATAGCATAACCATTACATTTGCGAATTCCTTTTTAATACCTCGTTGAATCATAGTTTTTCTGAATTTTAATGGAGATGGATTGGAATAGGTTATTTTTCTGCCTAGTATAGCAGTAAAGCTGTCGGCAACCTGATAGTAGTCTAATGCCTCGCCTCCTGTCAAGGTGTATGCCTTATTCTTGTGCTTATCCTCTAATAGTGCTATAGCGCCTACCTCTCCGATGTCTCTAGTATCAATAAAGCTAACCTTGGCTTTTCCGCAGGGTATGAATATATCATTTCTTTCTTTAATATCAAAGCAGTGGGTTGTATTGAGGTTCTGCATAAAAAAGCTGGGTCTGAGGAAGGTATAGGATATACCTGATTTAAGTATAAGCTTTTCGATTTTATAGTGGGGCGGAATAGGGTTTTTCTCTATTCCCATTAAGGATAAAAATACTATCTGTTCTATACCCTTTAGTGCTGCAAAGTCGATAAAGGGCTTTATCTGTTTTTCAACATCAGCTAGTGCCGGCGGGCGCATAAGGAATATTTTATTTACATCCTTAAGTGCGTAGTCATAGGTTTCGGGTGCTTCGAAATCAAATTCCACAAACTCAATTTCACTGCCCAAAGCCTTCCTTGCTTTTTGAATATCTCTTACTCCTGCTTTAAAAGGTACTTTAAGCTTTAAAAGGTGGTTTGCAACATCGCTTCCTACATTGCCTGTAATACCTGTAATCAGTATTGTACTGTTCATAATGCCTCCTATGGTTTTAAAATTAGTAATAATATAGGTTTTTATAGATTAGCAACTCTAAGACTTAGATTTTTTTTAGGGTAGTAATAAATATATTTGATACTATATAATATAATACTATATAGAACTAATGTCAATGATAAATGTATTAGTTATTAAGGATTATAAGAATTTTATTAGTTGATTTTTGTTCTATATGGTATTATATTATATATAGAAAGTACTAAATATTTATATTAATATGATACATAGATTTGTTTAATACATAGGTTTATTTTAACCAATTACCGGGAGGTTAATCATGGAAGAACTCACAAGGGGCGGCTTTTTAATAACCAAAATCCATCAGCTTGCGGGCAGGATTTTTTCTAAAAAGCTTAAGGATTATCAAATTGAGGAGATAAATGCTGCGCAGGGAAGAATAATGTGTGTGCTTTGGAGAAATGATGGCATTTCTATTCAGGAGCTGGCAGAAATGACCTCTCTGGGAAAGTCTACTCTTACAAGTATGCTTGACAGACTAGAGGAGTCTGGATACCTGAAAAGGATTCCCAGCAAAGAGGACAGGAGGAAAATACTTATAGAGTTAACCGATGACAATGATGCTGTAAAGCTGGGTTATGAAAAGGTGGCAAAGGAAATTTCCAATATTTTTTATAAAAACTTTAGCAGCTATGAAATAGAAGAATTTGAAGAATATTTAAAAAGAATATTTAGCAGCTTGGAAGAGTATGAGAAGGAAAACAAATTAAAGGCATAAGAATAGGAGAAGTGAGATGAAAAATACAAAGCAATTAGGGGAAGAAAAAATACCAAAGCTTCTTATGAGGCTTTCTATTCCTGCTATTGTAGGAATGTTGGTTAACGGAATCTACAATATAGTTGACAGAATATTTATAGGCAATGGAGTAAACAGTCTTGGATTGGCAGGAGCTACTATAGGCTTTCCTATAATGATTGTAATGATGGGTCTTGGTATGCTTATTGCTATGGGTGCTACACCCCTTATATCCCTAAAGCTGGGTGAGGGCAAGAAGGACGAGGCTGAGCTTATTCTAGGCAACGGTTTTTGTCTGGTTATAGCAATATCTTTGATTGCCTCTCTGACTGCTCTGGCTTTTCTTGAACCGCTATTAAGACTGCTTGGCTCAAGTGATGCCGTACTTCCATATGCTATGGATTATCTTGGAATCATACTTTGGGGTAATGTATTTCAAGCTATAGCTATGGGTATGAATGGCTTTATAAGAGCAGAGGGCAATGGGAAAATAGCCATGTATACAATGCTTATTGGTGCTGTAATGAATATTATTCTGGATCCTTTGTTTATATTTGTATTCAAATGGGGAATGAAGGGTGCAGCTTTAGCTACTATTACATCTCAGGCTGTATCAGCAGGCTGGGTGCTGTTTTACTATCTTACCAAAAGAAGCTCCCTGCGTTTGCATATACACAATCTGCGATTAAAGCTTAGTATCGTTGGTCGTATAATAGCAATAGGTTTTGCTCCTTTTGTTTTGCAAATAGCAAGCAGTATACTTGCATTAATAATGAACAAGAGTTTGGTACATTATGGAGGCGATATTGCAATATCAGGCATGGGAGTAGTAAACAGTATACTGCTGTTTATACAAATGCCCATATATGGTATAAACCAGGGTTCGCAGCCGATTATTGGCTATAACTACGGTGCTAAGAGGTATGACAGAGTTAAAGAAACCTTAAAGCTTGCAATTATATCTGCTACAGTATTGGTTTGCATAGACTTTGCAGTGGTTCAGCTAGCCGCATATCAGCTTGTTTCTTTGTTCAGCAAGAATGATATCGAGCTTATAGAATATAGTGCCTATGCTTTAAGAATATGTACCATGCTTCTTCCGGTTGTAGGCTTTCAAATTGTAGGTGCAAACTACTTCCAAGCTATAGGCAAGCCTAAATATGCAGCTTTCTTAAGTCTGTCCAGACAAGTGTTTATATTGATACCAGCAATATTGATTCTATCTAAATACTATCAGCTTAAGGGTATTCTTATAGCAGCTCCTATATCTGATTTTCTATCCTTTATTATTACAGGGATATTCGTATTCAGAGAAATCAAAAAGCTAAATAATAACCATGAGCAAATACAGAACCTAGCGGTATAACATTAAGAAAATCCATGTTTTTAAAGCAGTAAAAAGGAATGACTGATTATTGAGCAAGTACTATCATTTAAAGCTTCTTAACTATAAATGATAGTGCTTGCTCATTTTAATATTTCAGAATATAAGAAATAGATCTGATTTTTTCAGCATATATAATGATATAGGGAAGCAGCCATAAAGCTTAAGCAATGAAGGGACTGAAGGCTATGAAAAGGATTACTGCACTTATACTGATAATTACGGTCTTACTGGCACTATCAGGATGCAGCCGTAATAATTTGGCGGGCAAATGGGAGTTTGCGGCTGGTGAAAACAAAGGTATAATTGAGTTTTTCAAGAATGGTAAAGGGGAGATATATGATGCTGCTGACTCCAGCGGCAAATTAAGCTTTACTTATGAGCTTCTGGGTAAGGGCAGACTTAAAATTGTCACTGATGGAAATGAGGAAATGGTTGAATATACTATAAAGGATGATAACCTTACTATCATTAGTGAGAGCGATTTTCTTGAGGGAGTCAGAATAAAGTAAATTAAAGCAAGTACCCGACTGGAGTACTTGCTTTAATTTAATATTATTCCTCAGCTTCGATTTTTTTTCCGCACTTGCTGCAAAACATAGCATCTTCTTTAATAACTTCACCACATTCGCAGGCTTGAGGCTTGAGCTTACTAATAGCTTCCTGCTCCTCTTCCTGGATTTTCTTTATTTGCTCCTTCTTTTCTTCAATGCTGGCGACGATTAAAGAGAGTTCTTTACACATAGAATGGATTTTTTCCATATCCATATTGTTTTCACTATGCATATTGTATAGGGCAGAGCCAAGATCCTCAAAAGCAGATTTTTTTTGAGCTTGGAGCCCATTAATCTGACTGTTTATTTTGGTAATTTCTATCAGCCCCTTGGATTTTGCACTGACTACGCCGACTCCTTTATTTATTTCACTTTTGAATTTGCCGAAAAGATTGCTCATAATAATACCTCCATATACTTATATATGCAATTTAATAAAATATACTTTATTGATATGCAGCATGTTTGATAAAAAGAAACGTCAGGCATAAAAAATTTTAATGCATATTGTGATAGATTCTTTAAAATGATAAAATTAAAGAAAAACAATATGGAGGAAGCACTGTGAAAAAGATAATAATATATGGCAGTCACATGTGACCTGGATGTAATGACGTGAAGGAGTTTCTTTCACAAAAAGAAGCGGATTTTGCTTATTTTGATATAAGTCTGGATTTTGCCGCTTTGAAAAGATTTTTGAAGCTTAGAGACACTAATCCCTTATTTGAATCAATTAGAGGGAGCGGCAGAGTAGGAATACCCACTATACTGATTGATGATGAGGTAATTATTGGCTTTGAGGAAGACAAAATTAACGAAATAATTGGGTAAAGGGCTGCTGTGGCAGCCCTTCTATTTTTATATTAAATTTTAATTAAAACAAACTGTATTTTTTTATTCTTTTTAAAATACTGATGGCTGCTTCCTCTCTTAATGGAGTAGGCTGAAAGTTGTTTCTGTTTTTAACAGATGAAACTGAGCATGGTATAAGCTCTATTCTTCTTGAGTCTATTAACTGGCTGTGTCTGAACATAAAGGTTTGCTGAAATATAAAGGTATCCTTATCAGTGGGATTTCTGTTGCCTCCGAAGGAAAAGTTGCCTAGGCTGTATACAATATTTTTCCCTTTGTATTCCTCTATTCCCTGTATTACATGAGGATGATGCCCAAGGACAAGATCAGCTCCGCAGTCAATAACATGCCTGCCCAGCTTTTTCTGGGTATCATTAGGGTAGTTATCTCTTTCGTTGCCCCAATGGAAGGATACGATTACCAGCTTTACATTATCCTTTTTTAGGCTGTTGATATCATTTTCAATGGTTTTTCTCAGACTTGAGCTGTTGCTCCAGCCCTCATAACCCAGACAGCCTATTTTTACCCCTTTAACCTCTGTAATGTATTTATTGCTGTAGCCGAAGTATCCGATATCCGACTTTTTAAGGGCGGCAATTGTATCATCGTAGCCTTTTTGAAGATAGTCATAAATGTGGTTATTGGCAATATTGACTGCTTCAATGTGTCCTTCCTTTAGTATATTAGTGTACTCTGGAGAACCCTTGAATCTAAACTTTTTTTCTGCTTTTTTAGTTGCATTTGTAAGAGTTGTTTCAAGGTTGACTATTGTCAAATCATCCTTTGAAAATATATCCTTTACATTTCTAAAGAAATATTCATATCCGTTTTTATCAGCTTCCTCCACAAAGCTTCCGCTATAGCCAAAGGAGTTATCCGAGCCTAAGGTACAGTCCCCGGCGGCACTTATAGTTATAAAGGTTATTTTATCCTCACGATCCAAAGGTATATTTGTATCCTCTGCATCTAGAGTGTTAAAATCATTTACAGATATATTTACTTCCAAGTGGGAATTTTGACCTTGACTGGGATTAAGCTTGGTGTCAGGTCGTATGATACAGTTAACGTTTGTAAAGGCATATAAAAGTATAAGTATTAAAGTTGAGTATGATTTTCTTCTCATAGTAACCTCCGTTTTAATGAAACTTAAACGATATATACTATGAGCTTGAATTTTAAAATAGTAGTAAAAAGTCAAAGCAGCAATTTATTTTATTAGCTTTGACTTTAGTTGACCTTTAACTATACTATCTTGACATCTGTTCCCACCCAAACATATTGTACCAAATCTAGTATATCGGAGTTCTGCATACGTACACATCCATTTGAGACCGCCTGACCTATAGATGCAGGATTATTAGTTCCATGTATTCCATAGTCCCCTCCCGGAGCACTCAGCCCCAGCCAGCGTACACCAAAGGGACCGCCGGGGTTGACTGCTACATTTACGATTTTGAAGCTTCCCTCTGGGGTAGGAGTGGCAGGCTTGCCTACAGCTACAGGGTAGGACTTGAACCACTTTCCGTTTCTTAACAAAGTTAGAGTGCGGTTTTGTTTATCTATTACTATACTATACTGGTTTTGTCTTAGATCTTCGTTTCTGCTGAGCAGAGGACAGTTATAACAATAGTACATTGTGATACCTCCATTAATTTGCTTTATATATTATAAATATTGGGGGTTTAAGGAAATATGCAGAATAAAATTTGTTGATAAATATTAACTAAGCATTGATAACCTCTATAGAAAGCATGAAATCTATAGAAAAATCCAATAGATAAAACCCATATATAATGTTGTTACAGGTATAAACTACTGATAGACTATAGATATGTATAGCTAAGAAAATGCAAACACATCTATATAGAAAGCAGTAAATAATTTACATTGATTAACCTTTTTCGTTTGCTTTCTATCAAATATAGTTTAAGGGGGAAAAATTTTGAGACCAACAGTTATGCAAGAGGTAGAAGCTTTAAGAGGAATAAATTCAGTAAAAATCAAAGAAGCAAGTGAAGCAGGAAAAAAAGTAGTAGGTATGTACTGCGTTTTTTCACCCCAGGAAATTGCTTTAGCCGCTGATGCTATTACGGTTACACTTTGCGGTACAAAGCAAGAGCCTATTGAGGATGCAGAAAAAGAGCTGCCAAGAAATTTATGTCCGTTAATAAAATCAAGCTATGGCTTTGCCATTACAGACAAATGCCCGTATTTTTATTTTTCAGATGTATTGTTAGCAGAAACAACCTGTGACGGCAAAAAGAAAATGTATGAGCTGATGGCAAAGCTAAAGCCAATGCATGTAATGAATCTGCCTCAGACATCCCAGGGTGAGGACGCATTGGAAATGTGGAAAAAGGAAATGGTCAGATTTAAGGATTATCTGGAAAAACAGTTTGGTGTAGAAATCACAGAAGAAAAACTGAAAGCGGCAATTAAGCTGATGAACAGAGAAAGAACAGTTATGAAAAGACTGCATAAGCTGAACGCTCATAACCCAGCACCTGTGACTGGTATGGATATGCTGACAGCTCAATGGCTTAAGGGCTTTAATGTAGATAAGGAAGCGGGAATAGCATTAATAGAAAAACTAATAGCAGAAGTAGAAGCACAAATGGAAAATGGTATATATGCCTTTGATAAAAAAGCACCACGTATACTACTTACAGGATGTCCAACAGGGGGCGGATCTGAAAAGGTGCTGAGAATACTTGAGGAATCCGGTGCAAGTGTAGTTGCTTTGGAAAACTGCACAGGCTACAAGGGCTTGGATGTAATGGTTGACGAAGACAAGGAGCCTATTACTGCTTTGGCAGAGAAATATTTATCAACGCCATGCTCCTGTATGTCACCTAATAACGGCAGACTGGACTTGCTAGAAAGGCTGGCTAAGGAGTATCAAGTTGACGGCGTGGTGGATCTGACCTGGCAGGCTTGTCATACATACAATATTGAGTCCTTTATAGTTAAAAATTTTGTAAAGGATACCTTGAACCTTCCATTTATACAAATAGAAACAGATTATTCTGATTCTGACGAAGGACAAATCAAGGTAAGATTAGAGGCATTTTTAGAAACAATAAATAAATAAGCATAAAAAGAGCTCGCAAGGGCTCTTTTTTAAGTTATATGGAAATGCAGAGAACTTAAAAAAATGTATTGTTATTGCCTTGAAGAAATTTTAAAATGTATATAGTTACTATAAGAAGCTATATTGGCTAAAGTATACAGTATACTGTGAATTTACAGCAAAGAAATATATAACAATAAAGGAAGTGAACAGTTTGTTTAGTATAGGTATAGATGTTGGCTCAGTTGCTGCCAAGGCAGTAGTATTTGACGGAGAAAAAATAGCTGCAAAGGAAATAATACCAACAGGCTGGAGTCCAAGGGAATCAGGCTTGCAGATTTTTGAAAAGGTTATAGCATTGGCTGATATAAAAAGAAAAGATATTAAAGCTATTGTAGGCACGGGCTACGGCAGAGTGGCACTGCCTTTTATTGATAAGAAGGTTACAGAAATAACCTGTCATGGTAAAGGGGCGCATTTTATTGATTCTGATATCAGGACGGTTATTGATATAGGAGGACAGGACAGTAAGGTTATAAGATTAGATGAAAAAGGAAGCATTGTTGATTTTTTAATGAATGATAAATGTGCGGCAGGTACAGGAAGGTTTTTGCAGGTAATATCACATACTCTTGAACTGGACATAAGCCAGCTTTCGGATATCGCAAGCAATGCCGTACCCCAGAACATAAACAGTATGTGTACTGTATTTGCAGAATCAGAGGTAGTAAGCTTAATGGCTAACGGAGCATCCAAGGAAAGCATAGCTGCCGGACTGCTGCAATCTGTATGCAAGAAAACCTATTCTTTAATAAGCAAGGTAGGGGTAAAAAACAAGGTTTTCTTTTCTGGTGGTGTTTCCAAAAACCCGCTGCTAAAGGAAATGCTTGCGGAAAGGCTGGGCACGGATATAATTTCGTCAGAGCTGTCGCAGTTTTTGGGAGCTTTGGGAGCGGCTGTAATTGGATACGAAGGCTGATAATAAGCTAAAACTCTCAGTCGACTTGTACTGAGAGTTTTAGTCTTTATAAGCTTATCCTCTGCTCAATAGCTTTGTTATTTCCTCGTTATGCATTATTTCCTCTATTGAGTTTAAGCCTAGCTGCTTTAATATTTTCATTACGTTTAAGTTATCAAAGGGAGTCATAATTATAGAATCCTCTCCAAACTCATTAACCAGCTTTGTCGCCTTGTCAACATCAATATTGGTTCTAGGACCGCCTACACAGCCTCCGGGACAGCCCATGCCCTCAATAAAGTTGGCATGTATAGGAATCTTATTTGAGAGGTCATCTAATATTTTTTTACATTCCTTGACTCCATCAACCTTCTTTGCCTTAAGCTTTATTACCCTGCTTGGAGCAAGCCTGTTAACCACACTTTTGACAGAAAAGCTTACGCCTCCAGTACGTGCATATATTCTGCCGCCAAAGGATGCCTGATCCTTGTCGTCATCAGGAAGATTTGCTAAGTCTATACCCACGGCGTCGAATATTTCCTTAAGCTCTCTGAAATTTAATACATAATCTATAGCACCCACCAAATCAGGCTCTCTTATTTCACCTTTTTTTGCGATACATGGAGCAATAAATACTACCTTTGCATCAGGATACAGCTTTTTAAGCACTCGCCCTGATGCAATCATAGGAGATACGGAAGGGGACATGCGGCTGTAGATATCTGGATAATTCTTTTTTGTCATATTAAACCATACCGGACAGCAGCAGCTTGTCAGGAAAAAATCTTCCTCTGTTTTTACCAGATGATTAAATTCAAAGGCTTCCTTAATTGTTAATATATCAGCAAACAAGGCTACCTCGATCATATCCTTAAAGCCCATCAGCTTAAAGGCTGTTCTAAGCTTGCCCATGCTGACATCCTCGCCAAACTGTCCTGCTATTGCAGGAGCAACAGTAACGTATACAGGCGTTTTTTCTTCCTTTAGCAAATCAATAACCGGCATAAATTCTATCTTGTCAGCTATTGCCCCAAAATCACAGGTTGATATACAGTGACCGCAGCTTGCACATTTATTATCAATGATGACTGGTGCTTTCTGCTTGCTGTATATCTTGGTTTCATACTTGCTTGCATCTATACATTTACATTGAGCTTCGTCGCATTGCTCACAGGGACCTTCGATTTTGGCTACTATGGGTCTGCTTATTTCTTTGGAGCTTTTCACAATATCCAGCTCGTCGCTAAAATCCTGATTGCCTTTGGCGTTTAAGCCCATTGATATTCTTATATGATCCTTTATAAAAGGTATGTCCTTATCGGAAAAACCATATTTTTTCTTTATATCATCGGCTAAGACATTCAAATCCTCCATGCTTTGCAAGCTGCCCTTCCAATATCTTTTTACAAGCTCATTAAATATGTACATACGTTTTTCCTGAAAATTATTAAACTGCAATTCCATATTTACCATCCTTTACTTTGACTAATTATTAATTATATCAGATTAATATTTCATATATTATGATAGCTTATTTTAAATATATTAATCAATAATCTCTATATATAAATGGCGGCAAAGATTTTAAATTACCAAAATATCCCGAACATACCAATTTACATATCACAAAAAAACCTTTACAATAACTTATATAAGTATAACTATATAATATTGAAAAAGGAGGTAAATGAGCAGTTCTTATAATAAGAAAATCAAGCTCATAAATAAGCTAAATGAAAAACATCTTAGAAAACACCACTAAAAAAAGGGAGCCTAAAAAAATGTTAAAATTTATATTAACCGCAATACTGATATTAGCAAGTATTCTCTATATAGTAATGCCCTTTATATACGGCTGGTATGGATCATTGAGGTATCAGTCTTATGTAGGTCAGCCGCCAAAGGGGTTTGACAATATTACTCTAACTACCTCGGATGGTGTTGAATTAAAGGCGTGGTATCTGCCACCTCGTAATGGTGCTGTTATACTGCTCTGTCATGGAAGTCCCAGCTCACGCAACGGGGTACGGTATTACGCAGATATGCTTGCAAATAACGGTTTTGGGGTATTAGCATATGATATGCGTGGACAAGGTGAAAGCGGAGGAGAAGGAAATGCTCTTGGCTGGCAGTGTATATCAGATGTTGGAGCAGCAATAGACTTTTTAAAATCACAAAAGGATGTAGAGGAAATAGGCGGGCTTGGAACGTCAATGGGAGGGCAGACACTGCTGGGAGCGGCGTCAACATATCCAGAGATAAAAGCCATAATCAGTGATGGCGCAACCCATAGGTCATTTGAGGACTATTTAGCTCTTCCCTTTCACCGAAATTTAATACGCAGCTGGCACTATTATATCATGTATACTTCTCTAAGAATTTTTACTAAGCACACTCCTCCAATACAAATGCTGGATTCAATGAAGAACGCAGAAATCACTAAGTTTCTCTTGATTGCAGGAGGGAAGGTTAAGGAAGAGATCAAGTATAATACATGCTTTTATAATGCTGTAGCTGATAGAGCCGATTTATGGATAGCTCCAAATGCAGAGCATATTAGTGCCTGTTATCATTACCCTGAGGAATATGAAAAACGTGTAGTTGATTTCTTTAATAACACGCTATTTAAGAACAACTAAGCAAATACTTAGAAAATTTCTACATACTTGCACTATAGAGAAACAACTTCAAAATTAAAACATTCCAGTTGTTTCTCACAAAGAGATTAGCAGCTCTTAACGAAAAGCATTTTGAGTTTTAGAGATGCTAATCTATAATATACTTGAACTAAAACGCTTTATATAATATACATATGCGTTAGCTTAAGCCAAGTTATACCAATATGCTGTAAATATAACTTTTATGAGCCGGTTGGCAGAACACTATGCCTGTTCTAAACCTTTGGATGAATAGTATATTTTACAATCAACTTTACACTGCCTCTTTATAGGATGTATTATTTTACGAATTTCAGGCGGATATTTAATAGGGCATGAAAACTATATTATAATATTTGCAATTGACTATTTGCATATAAAAATATACAATGAAATTAGTAATATAAAAATACATAACGTTCCGATTTAAAACAAAAGGAGGGGTTTGAAGTGAAAAAATGTATAGTATTTGTATTAATGGCTGCATTGCTAGCTGGTATGGTTCCTATCAGTATATCAGCTTGGTCGGGAAACACACACAGTGATTTGGTAAGTTGGGCATTTGACATGCTTGTTAATGACTTGGGAACTGAAATCACTAATGATACGAACTATCAACAGCTCATGCAGTACATAAGCACTATGCGTAAAGGTGCAGTAGATCCTGATAATTTTTCAGATGTTTTGAGAGAAGTCATAACAGAAGACAGTATATGGGCAAGCCATTTCTATAACCCTTATACTGGTAAGACCTATTCGGGCAGCGATTCTAATGCTCCAAATAGTACTTCGCAGATTCATGCGCTTTACATGGCTACAAAATATATGGACAAGGCTATAACTCAATGGGAAAGAGGGTATTACGAAGAAGGAGCATACTATCTTGGATATGCTTCACATTTTATAGCTGATGCTTGCAATCCACATCATGCAGCTTTAAAAACAATTTTTGACGATACAAGAAATCATAGTAATTTTGAAACATATGTGGAAAACAATAGACTCAGCTACAAAATTACTAACATTGAGACTGATGCAGCACAAAGGCGGTCAGCCTATGAATCAACAGTAACAGCTAATAGCAATTTCCACGATTTCTTGAAGACTAACATAGATTACTATGGTAAATCAAGCTATAACATGTATAATGATGCACGCTATACCACAAGTGCTGGCGGGTATTGGAATAATGCTGCGACTGTATCAATGAGCAATTCACAAAAGTGTCTTGCGAAAGTATATTATAGATTTTTAAAAGAAGTTGCTAATGCCAATAAGATGATAAAGCTTCAAATTAAGACTGTTAATGAACTATATGCAGGAACAGATGATGATTTGTTCTTTGGAATGCGGACAAGTGACGGTAAAACTATTGAATTTTCTATGGACAATATGGCTTACTCAAGTGGTTCTATAAAGCAAGTGCAAGACTTTGAAATGAATACAACAACAACAGTATATTATAAATTCTATGACCCCAACTTTGATTTAAGCAAAGTAACTAGCGTATGGATAAGAAAAGATCCTATTATGCCATTCAGTGGTGATGACTGGAGGGTTGAAACCGTTCACATATATGTAAATGATTCTTTGGTTCACAGTAATACACTTAATAAATGGCTTAAGCCAGGAACTGAATCTTATTCATGGAGTACTCCGGGTGGTTTGGTAAAACCCGCTGGTACTGCACTAGGAAAAGTAGATTTAACAGTAAGAACCTCTGAGGCTGCATTTTCAGGCACAGATAATGATGTGTTCTTTGGTATAATTTTAAGTAATGGAATGAAACAAGAATTCTTACTGGATAGTAGTGCAAATGACTTTGAAATGGGTTCCATGCGTACATATTCTTTCTATATAAATGATACACATTATCAGCCAGGCTCTATTAGTAAATTCTACTTCAGAAAGTTCTGCAACTATGCAAATGGTAATATTGATGATGGCTGGAAGGTTCAAGATATGTCTATAAAATTCTGGGGAAAGACATCCTATGCTAGGACTCTAAACACTTGGATTGAAGGCGGAGATGACGTATCATACACTTGGACACCAACAGGAATTGATACTCAAAATGCTGCAATAGGCTATTTAGACGTGACTATATCTACATCTAGCGACTTGTGGTCGGGTACGGATGATAATGTATACTTTGGACTAAGGTACTCAGATGGTTCATATTCCGAGTTTTTATGTGACAGCAGTGCAAACGATTTTGAAATGGGATCATCCAGAACATATACTTTTTGTATACCACAAAAGAGAAGTACTGTAACAGCTTTATACGTCAGAAAGCAAGCTAGTGGAGATGACTGGAAGGTTGGTACTGTAACAACTAAAATCGATGGGGTAACAGTAAATACTAAAACTATAAATACATGGATTAAGAACAGTTATACTACATATCAATGGAGTGTTGCTGGATTATAAGTGTATAAGATTTGTTTGTATATTTGGAGGGCTTAATGCCCTTTTGTTTTGCAAAAAATTACAGTTATGTCCCAAGACTGGTCAGCCGGACTTTGCAGTCATATATATATCCTATGTGCCGGATAAGCTGCTGGTTGAAAGCAAATCTCTAAAGCTGTATTTATTAAGCTTTAGAAATCATGGAGATTTCCATGAGGATTGTGTTAATATAATAATGAAGGATCTAATAAAGCTTATGGATCCAAAATACATAGAGGTATGGGGCAAATTTACCCCCAGAGGCGGCATTTCCATAGACCCATATTGCAACTATGGCAAAGCTGATACTCGCTGGGTGGAAGCGGCTGAAAAAAGAATGTTTTATCACGATATGTATCCTGAAAAAATAGACAATAGATAATAGCAGCAAATTTATATTAAAAGTCATGGGGTGATTGTATGAGAAGCATAGAAAGGGTATCAATTATAGGCGCAGGCGGAATAGGGGCGGCATATGCCAGCAAGCTGTATGATATGGACAGTAGTTGTGTAAGGATAATAACAAACAGTGAGCGTTATGAGAGATACTCAGCTAAGGGCTTTGTAATAAATGGAAAGAAGTATGAGTTTGAATATGTTAAGCCGGAGCAGGATGTGGAGTATGCTGATTTGGTGCTTGTATCTGTCAAATATCACCACTTGCAGCAGGCTGTAAAAGATATGAGAAAGCATATAGGACCGGATACTATAATATTATCCCTTTTAAATGGGATATCCAGTGAAAAGATCATAGGAGACGTCTATGGTATGGATAAAATGCTTTATGGAATGGTACTGGGTATAGATGCAATAAGGCAGGGTAATAATATTTCCTATGCAGACACTGCCAAAATATATTTTGGAGAGGAAAGCAATATTTCATACTCTGATAAGGTTATGGCAGTTAAGACGCTGTTTGATAAAGCAAATATAGCCTATATTATCCCTGATAATATGCTGAGGACACTTTGGTGGAAATTTATGTTCAATGCAGGCATAAACCAGACCTCGGCTGTGCTTGGAGCATCCTATAAGGTGTTTCAGACGGTAAAGGAAGCAAAGGAGCTTTTGAGAGACGCTATGTACGAGGTAGTATGCTTATCTAAGCTGGTGGGTATAAATTTATACGAGAAGGACATTGATGATTTTGTTGCATTGCTAAATACCTTATCCCCCGAAGGAAAAACCTCTATGCTTCAAGATATTGAGGCTGGAAGGAAAACAGAGGTTGAGATGCTGGCAGGAACGGTATGTGAGCTAGGCCAGCGGTATGGCATGGATACGCCGGTTAACAGGACACTGCTTAATATAATAAAAACGTTGGAAAAGACTTATTGATCTTAATATTTAAATCTTTAATATAAGCTATGAAGGGTGCGTATTTTCACGCACCCTTCATAGCTTATATTAATTCATTTTTTCGATTTTAGAAATAACAAGCTGTCCGCTTTCATTATGTGTATAAGAAAATTTAACCAAGTCACCATCACTAATACCCTCTAACTGCTCTAATACTTCAGCCGTTCTGAAAGCAAGAGTATCTGTTGGTGTCATTTCAATTTCTACTGAATTAGCATCTATCCAGCCAATTAATTTGCCTTGAGCATCATCTGCTTCAGCAGTTATTTTGGCTGAGGGTGCACCGCTGTCTGGCAGCTCACTTTGATGTATAGCTGTTAAATCGGGCGGTATAGGGTCACCTTGTTGATAAGCAGGCTTTGAGCATCCCGCCAGCAAAGATATAACAACTATTAATGCTAATGCAAAAGCTATTGTTTTTTTCATTTTAACCACTCCTCAATTTTTAGTTTACATAACTTTGACGTCACTAAACCAACTTTAGTTCCGTGGTGTTAAAATGAAAAAAAGGAATTACAAGTAGTATTTATTTATAAGCTCTTCCAGCTTTTCCTGTATATAAGCCTTATAATCCTTTTCCATAATAAAAGTGTTATCATCCATAAGGCTTGGCTTTACAATAAAAAAGTTGATAATAAGTTTATTATTAATTATGTAATATTCTTCTGTATGAAGGGGTGCAAAAATAACCTCAAGCTCGGTATATTTTGCATCAGGGTATTTGATGTTAAGGGTGTCAAGCAAATTGTCCAGATTAAGCTTCTTAAGAGGTACTACCATTGAATCAGTATATGAAAGATCCTCCATCATCCAAAGATTATTATTGTAGAATCTGCCTTCTTTTTTGTTGCTTCTTGAAAAGATTTCTCTATTTTTTATTGCACTTAAGGCACGACGTACAGATTCTTCCGTAAATTCTTCATCATACACCATAGAAAAGCCTGACATTGCGGCTATATCATAAATATACATTTCTGACATGCTTTCTCTATCATTTACAGCCTGCCAAAAAACAAGCATAGCCTCTACTGTTTCCAGATTTACCTTAATATTGTTTATCATTTTTACTGCTCCCTTCTAAATTGGTACATAAATAGAATTGCTAATCTATAATAATTATATCATTATTTTAACTTATTGTGCTTAGTATTATAGATTAGCAATTCTTTGTGAGAAACAACCGGATAGCTTTAATTTTGTAGTTGTTTCTTTATATTATAAGAACTTTCAAGCTCCTTTATCAGCTTATGATACTTATTTGGAGAAAGTCCGAAGGTTTTTTTGAAGGTACGGACAAAGCTGGTATAGTCTCCAAAGCCTGCCTTAATACATGCCTCTGTTATTTGACAGCCTGTTTTTATCAGGGTATTTGCATATATTAACCGCTTTTGCTGTATATAGCTGTGTATTGTGTAGCCTGTCAGGCTTTTAAACCTATGCATCAAATGATACTTGCTTATATAAAATTTTGAAGCTATACCTTCTATAGTCAGGTTTTCACTTAAGCTTGTATTTATATACTCAATTATATCAGATATTCTTTCATCATATTCAATATCAGCTATATCCTTGGTAATATCAGTCCTAATAAAAAGCCGATTGAAGTATACCATTAACTGCATAAACAAAGAGTTTTTTAATATACCGCTTCCAAACTCCTTGTCTGATACAGCAGCCTCCAGTTGATATAATGTACTGCTGATGAATTTTATGTATTCAGGGCTGGGTCTAAGTAGATTTAACCTTTCTCTTGAGGATAGTTCAAAGCATGTTAAAAGATTGCAGCTATCGCTATTATGCATTTCCAAAAACCTGCTATTTATCCAGATTACTATTCTTTCATAGGGTGTATCTGGATCTATTATGGGCATATGCACATCATTACTGCTTATAAAAAGTATGTCCCATGGCTTCAATCTATAGGCTTTACCTTCTATCTGGTAGGTAACATTTCCAGACAGAAATATTATAATTTTATTAAAGTCATGGTAATGAAATTCAAATTCCAGACTCTTTTTGTCCTTAATATGAAAAAACTCAAAATCACTTTTAAGATAACCACGTTTAATTCTGCCTGATATCTCAATATTACTCATAGAATCAGCTCCATATTTCAAATATTTATATAATATAAGCATATATGCCTCAACTATATGATATAGCAGTATATGCAATATTTCAAGGTTATAGGAATCAAATATAGTAAAATATGCTTTGCTAATATCAATATCAATTTGGAGGTTAGTTATTTTACCCTGAGGCTTTTCGATGTGTTTTATTTCTATATATATAGATTTTGTACAAAATGGCTAATACTATATGATGAGGTGTTTGTATATGGATTTAAGATATATGAAAATTGCATTGCAGCTTGCTGAAAAAGGAATAGGGCATGTTAATCCAAATCCTTTGGTAGGTGCAGTTATTGTAAAAAATGACAAAATAATAGCAGAAGGCTATCACAAGGCTTATGGAGATCATCACGCAGAGATAAATGCTTTCTTAAATGCTGTAGAGAACGTAAGGGGATCAGACATGTACGTTACTCTGGAGCCCTGTTCACATTATGGAAAGACTCCGCCCTGTGCAGATGCGATAGTTGAGAAGGGCATTAAAAGGGTAATAGTAGCCTTGAAGGATCCAAATCCTCTCGTATCAGGCAAAGGAATACATATCCTTAGAGATAACGGAATAGAGGTAATAACCGGGGTTTTGGAAGAGGAAGCAAGAAAACAAAATGAAATATTTTTAAAATACATAACCACAAGACTGCCCTTTTGTATTATGAAAACGGCAATGACCTTGGATGGTAAAATCGCTGCATATACAGGTGATTCAAAATGGATAACAAATGAGCATTCCAGAAAATATGTACACCAGCTCAGACACAGAGTTTCGGCAATTATGACAGGAATAGGTACGGTCATGCAGGATGATCCCCTGCTTACCACAAGGCTTGAGGAGAAAGAAGGTAGGGATCCAATCAGAGTAATAGTTGACAGCAGTGCAAGAATACCACTGGACTCAAAAGTATTGACAGTTAAATCCAAGGCTGAAACAATAATAGCAGCGACAGAAGCGGCAGACAAGAATAAAATATCAGCCCTTGAGAATATGGGAGCTGAGGTGATAGTTACACCAATAAAGAATAATCGTGTAGATCTTTTATACCTTATGAAAGCTCTTGGTGAAAGAAAAATAGACAGTGTGCTTTTGGAGGGCGGCAGTACTCTTAATTTTTCTGCTCTGGAGGAGGGGATTGTAGATAAAATAAACGCTTTTATCGCTCCCAAGCTTATAGGAGGGGTAAGTGCCAAAACTCCCGTAGGAGGAAACGGAAAAATGTATATAAAAGATGCTGTATTACTCAGAGATATGAAAATTCAGAGCTTTGATAATGATTTTATGATAGAGGGGTATATTGTAAAGGAGGAAAAAAACTGATGTTTACAGGCTTGGTTGAGGAAATAGGTACAATACAGTCAATAACAAAAGGAGTAAAATCAGCTCAAATAGTCATAAAAGCAAATAAGGTACTAGAAGATATAAAAATAGGAGATAGTATTAGTACAAATGGAGTTTGTCTAACCGTAGCAGCATTTGAATCAAAAAGCTTTTTAGTAGATGTTATGGCTGAAACCATGCGGAGAAGCAATCTAAAGCATTTATCCATCGGAGAGAAAGTAAATCTGGAGAGAGCATTAAGACTTGGAGACAGACTTGGGGGTCATATGGTAAGCGGTCATATAGACGGTACAGGTATTATTTCAAAATATGAAAATGAAGACAATGCGGTATGGGTTACAGTAGCCACCTCAAGGGAGGTTTTAAGATATATAGTGCAAAAAGGCTCTATAGCCATTGATGGTATAAGCTTAACAGCAGCATATGTAGATGAAGCTGTGTTTAAGGTTTCTGTCATTCCTCATACAAAGGAGGTAACTGCACTGCTGGGAAAAAAAGAAGGCTCAGAGGTTAATCTGGAGTGCGATATGGTAGGGAAGTATATTGAAAAGCTGTTGTTTGAGAAGGAGCAGGCTCCTATTGGAAAGGGGATAGATTTTAACTTTTTAAGTGAACATGGCTTTACTGGGTATAGCTAAGGATTAAGGAGGATATCAAATGTATACATTCAATACAATTGAAGAAGCAGTCAAGGATATAAAGGCTGGAAGAATGATTGTGGTTGTAGATGATGAGAATAGGGAAAATGAGGGAGACTTGCTGATGGCAGCAGAGAAGGTGACGGCTGAGGCAGTTAATTTTATGGCGAAGCATGGAAGAGGCTTGATCTGTATGCCTATTATCAAGCAGAGGCTGACAGAGCTTAGTATAGGTACTATGGTAGAGGATAATACTGACACCCATTCTACTGCCTTTACAGTTTCAATTGATGCTGTAGAAACAACTACTGGTATATCCGCCTTTGAAAGAGCAGCCACTATTAAGAAGGTTCTTGACAGCAATGCAAGGAAAGAGGATTTTAAGCGGCCAGGACATATTTTTCCACTGGAGGCTAAGGATGGCGGAGTATTAAAAAGAGCAGGTCATACTGAGGCGGCAGTGGATTTGGCACGACTTGCAGGACTATACCCTGCCGGAGTAATATGTGAGATTCTCAACGAAGATGGAACAATGGCAAGAGTACCGCAGCTTATGGAATATGTTAAACAGCATAAGCTCAAAATAATAACCATAGCGGATTTAATTGCGTACAGAAGAACTAATGAAGTGCTGATAAAAAGGATAACTGAGGCAAAAATGCCCACAAAGTATGGAAATTTCAAGGTGGTAGGCTACGAAAACAAGCTGAACGGCGAACACCATGTAGCCCTTGTAAAAGGCTCTGTATCTGATGGAGAGCCAGTGTTGGTAAGAGTTCATTCCGAGTGCCTTACAGGGGACGCCTTTGGCTCCCTAAGGTGTGATTGCGGTGAGCAGTATGCTGAGGCAATGCAGCAGATAGAGCAGGAGGGCAAGGGTGTACTTTTGTATATGAGACAAGAGGGCAGAGGTATAGGGCTCATTAACAAGCTGAGAGCATATTCCTTACAGGATCTAGGGTTGGATACAGTTGAAGCAAATCTGGCGTTAGGCTTTCCAGAGGATATGAGGGATTATGGTATTGGAGCGCAGATTCTTGCTGATCTTGGAATAAAAAAGGTAAGACTGCTGACCAATAATCCTAAGAAGCTGGCTGGACTGTCAGGCTACGGCATTGAAATAGTGGATAGAGTACCTATTCAGATGAATCACAACGAAAGAAATGAATATTATCTGAAAACTAAAAAGCAGAAGCTGGGGCATATGCTTAATTTTAAGGAGGAATAATAAAATGATAAACTACGAAGGAAAACTAATAGCACAGGGTTTAAAGTTTGGGATCATAGTAGGAAGGTTTAATGAATTTATAGGAGGTAAGCTTTTGTCTGGTGCTATAGATGCACTCAGGAGACATGGAGTTGAGGAAAATAACATTGAGATAGCATGGGTCCCTGGAGCTTTTGAAATACCTCTGGCAGCAAAAAAAATGGCAAAATCCAGAAGATATGATGCTGTAATATGCCTTGGAGCAGTTATAAGAGGCTCAACACCGCACTTTGATTATGTGGCAAGTGAGGTATCAAAGGGCATTGCAAGTGTTTCTCTTGAGACAGATTTACCAGTAATATTTGGTGTGCTTACTACCGATACTATAGAACAAGCCATTGAAAGAGCAGGGACAAAGGCAGGCAACAAAGGCTATGATGCGGCAGTTACAGCCATTGAAATGGCTAACCTGCTTCAAACACTGGAATCATGCAATCTGTAGTATTATAGTGAAATAATAGAGGATAATACATAAAAAAGAGTTGACGGAATACTAATGTACTCTGTCAACTCTTTTGAGCTCTATATTACAATAAAAACTTACTTGTGATTTCGGACAGCTCCTTAACCATTTCGGTCAAGGCATCTGCTATATGAGTTATTTCTTCTAATGCAGCAGATTGCTCCTGTGTAGAAGCAGAGATTTCCTCAGTTCCTGCTGCACTTTGCTGAGAAGCGGCGGCGGCTCCCTCGGTTATATCAACCATACCGTGAACAGCCTTAACTATAGCATTTGTAGCATTATATATTCTATTAACCTGATCCAAGGTACTGACTGCGGCATTTGATATTTCCTCAAAGGCAAGCTGTGTCTGCTGTACAGACAGCTTTTGTTCCTCCACCGCTGATATGGATGCACCTGCCTGCTGCTTTACATTTTCAACCCCTGCTTGAATCTCATTTATTATTCTTGATATCTGCTGCGCTGATAATGTGGAGTTTTCTGCAAGCTTTCTTACCTCATCTGCTACTACTGCAAAGCCTTTTCCAGCTTCCCCTGCACGAGCAGCCTCTATGGCTGCGTTAAGAGCCAGCATGTTTGTTTGGTCAGCTATACCGGTTATAACATTAATGATCTGACTTATTTCAGTTGCTTTATTAGATAAATCCTTAACTGCCATGTCAACAGTCTGAGCACTTTCAACATTATGCTGCATTTTTTCACTCTGATATCTTACAGTTGAAATACCTTTTTCAACTGTCTTTTTGGTCTCGTCTGTAAGCTGTAGGGTATCCTTAACCTCGGCTTCGATTTCTTGAAGCTGTATTAGTGCATCCTTGGCAAGCATTGCACCTCTTGTAGCATTTTCTGCCTGCTCATTTGCACCTTGAGCAAGCTCATTTACTGTGGTTGCTATTTCCTCAGCACCCCTGCTTGTGTGGTCGGCGGAGGTAACTAGCTTTTTGGAAGCATCGTCAAGCTTTTGAGTTGAAGTAATGCTGTTGGTAATTAAATTTCTAAGGCTTAATATCATGGAGTTTATGCCGCTTCCAAGCTCTTTAAATTCCTTGCTTGAGGCAGTATTTACTTTCTGCGAAAGATCACCTGCTTCGACACATCGCAATACTCTGAGTGCTTTGGACAATTCTCCGGTAATATTAAATCTTATTATAAGCTGAACAAGTAAAATAACTAATATTAAAGCAAGTACTGCTGTTATTGCTATGCTTCTTAAAAAGTCATCCAGTCCGCCTGTGAATTCCTCCGTAGGTATAGTTGCACACACTACATAGTCCCCATAAGTCTTATAGCTTAAGAACTTTTCCGAATCGCTATATGTATATTTAAAGCTGCCGCTTTCATCATTATTGTATTTTGAGCTGAAATCAAATTCTTTGATATTTCGACCCACATATGAGATATCCTTATGACTTACGACCTGCCCTGAATTTTTATCAAATATAAAAATATATCCTTCCTTACCAAATACTATAGATTGAGCTATTGCTTTGATGTCAGACCTTTCCAGTGCTTTAGCCAGTCTGCTTGGCTGTACACCTACCTGAACTATGCCGGGTGCGTCCTGCCTTGCTACACCTATATACTGAAATAGAGCTTTGTCACTGCCCCTTTCTGATGGTTCTTGAGCCAGCTCGAAACTTTTATTATTTATTGCTGTTATAAAGGGCTTTGTCTGTTCAGTTGTACTAAAATCAAAACCAAAAAACTCTGGGAAATTACCCCATCTTAATACACCGTTTTCATCACATACATGAAGCTCCTCAACGTCCAGAGTTTTTGCAATATGGTTTAGCGTGTCCAGAGAATCTAGTATTTGTGGATTTTGAGAGATCATAAGAGCAAAGGTCTTGGCTTTGGATATATTCTGCGTGTTTATTTCTGCTTTTAATGCATTGAAATCCTCTTTTGTGTTTTCAAGTATCAGGCTGACTTCGTCAACTTGAGATTCTGTTAATTGCTCCATGTTATGATTGACCATAGCTGTAGAGTAATAGTAAGATAGTCCGCTAATAGTACAAAAGGATAAGACTAGAATAATAATTAATGGAATAGAAAACTTATACCCGATTTTCATACATATTCCCCCAGTTTATTGTAAAATTTAATAGTAGTTTATTTGTTGAATTTTAAGACAGTTAATTACAAGCTTTCGAATAAGTATTCCTTTATCAAAATATTATGCTTATATTAGGCACATAATGAAGAAATTAGTAAACAATATAAAATAGTTTCTACAGATAACACCATTTTCCTGCTTGTATATAAAAAAATCTTTTGGTATATATAGAGATAACCAACTCTAAAACTCAAATACAATAAATATTAAAGTTACATAGATAAGGGAGGGCTTCATATGTCAGTTAAGTTATTTTATTTTTCCGGCTCCGGCAATTCTTATAAAGTGGCCAAAGATATTGCAGAGGAGCTTAAGGAGGCAGAGATTATACCTATTGCCAAGGCATTGGGCGGTGATTTTGATTGTTCGGCTGATGCAGTTGGTTTGATATTTCCTGTATATGCCTGGGGTATGCCAAGAATGGTACTAAACTTTACAAAACAGCTTGAGACTGATAAGTATGTATTTGCTGTAATCACCTATGGGGGATCAGCCGGCAATACAATGAGACAGACAAAAAAGATCCTTGCAGCAAAGGGAACAAAGCTGTGGGCAGGCTTTGGACTTCAAATGCCAGACTGCTATATACCAATGTTTGATGCACACTCCAATGAGGAACAACAGAGGATGTTCAGAGAGGAACAGCATAAGGTAAAGGAAATTGCTGCTGTCGTAAGCAGTAGACTGGAAAATTCATTAGAGGTGAAAAAAACAAGCATAGATTGGATTTTATCCGGCATAGTTTATAGACCGGCTTTGAAATATTTTAAAAAATCCGATAAAAGCTTTTGGACAGATAGCAATTGTAATAGCTGTGAAATATGCAGAAGAGTATGTCCTGCTGCTAATATCATAATTGAGGAGGGCAGACCAGTGTGGAAGCATAACTGTGAGGCGTGTATGGCATGTTTGCAGTGGTGTCCTAAAGCATCAATACAATACGGCAGGAAATCTCTCAAACGAAAAAGATACAGACATCCTGAAGTCAGCATAAAAGAAATGATCTTGAGAGATTAAAAAAGTGCAAATAAAAATCGCCCTATATATTTGCTGTATACAACAAATATATAGGGCGGATATGATTAGCTTAAGCCTAATTCCTTGCGTTTCTTTTCTATATGGTCTACATATATTTGAACAGTCTTTTCTGCATCCAGTTCTACAACAACCTTGCCAAGTCCCAGTGTTTCCGTTGTTTCTGTCAGAGTTTTAACTACTACGTCGCTTCCGGTTATAGATGGAACCGGAGCTACGTGTACCAGCCAGCCTAATGCTACAGCAGTACATGCATCTGCTACTGC
Source organism: uncultured Clostridia bacterium (assembly GCA_937930535.1). Classification (GTDB taxonomy): domain Bacteria; phylum Bacillota; class Clostridia; order Lutisporales; family Lutisporaceae; genus CALGKJ01. The sequence continues at coordinate 5,837 of CALGKJ010000117.1, read as the reverse complement.
CTTTTGCTCAAGATATTCCGGTGCACCGATTACCAGAGGAAGCTTGTTGGTATCCACATCAAGAGCATCTGCAAGCTCTTTGGCTGTATGAGTCATTTTGCCAATATCAACACAGGCACCATAAGTAAGCACAGGCGGTATGCCAAGCTGTTTGCAGACGGCCTTCAAGGTTTCTCCGCATTCATCAGCTGCCTTTGGATTGGTCAGCCCAGTGTACTCCATAACAGCAGAGGTACAGCCACCTGAAAGTACAAGTATGTTATTCTTGATTAAGCCTTGAGTTATTTTGAATATATTGCTTCCACCCTGACCGTATCTGGCAGTAGTACAGCCCACTATAGTTGCAATTCCTCTTATATTACCGTTGGCAATTTGTTCGATAAGAGGATCAAAGCTTCCGCCAAGGGCTTTTTTGATTGACTCAGTACTAAAGCCCACCATATTATCAGAAACATGAGGAGGTATATAAGTCTTTCTATTTTCAGACTTACGCTGCTTAAAGGAGTCTATAGCCATGTTAAGAGCTTTTTCAGCTTGTTCCTTCATTTTCTCAGGAACAAAATCCAAAGTTTCTGTTCCTTGAAGCTTTATTATGGGATGTGTGCTTAACAGCTTTGTACCAAACCTCTTGGCAAAAAGAGGCATAGTAGGAACAGTACAATTGTAGTCGAACATAAACATATCAACCACACCTGTTGCCAGCAGATATTCCTGAGACAGCCATTCGCCCTCCTGACCGCCATAGCCCTTTGTATTATGAGTTCCCTCATAATTGATAAGCTGCTGCCCTTCACATACATGACCCAATATTTGTATTCCTTCTGCACCAGCGGCTTTGGCCTTTTGCTGCCATTCGTCTGTAGATGCTAGGTCTATTGCAACATGAGCAAGCAGAGGCATATGTCCATTTGTAACCACATTAATCATATTTTCTTTTAGAAGTCCCATGTTCTGCTGCTTCATGGATATTTCCTGTGTACCCATAAGGATTTCCTGGATTATATCTAATAAGAATAAGCCCTGGTATTCATTTGCTACACCCAGACGTACACTATTTAAAAGAAATTCCACAGGATCTGATGTGAAGTTGGTCATACAGCGTGTTTGTGCATATGCGACTTCGCTGTAGCCGCCTCCGGGGAAGAGTCCAAGCTCTCTCCAAAGCTGCTTTCTTTTGGTTGGTGCAAAGGCTTCTACGGTTTTTGAAGGTATATGATATGGAGCATGTATATCGTCAATAACCCACTGTGCAAACTCAACGGCAAGCTTTTCTATAGACTGGTTTGCATTTAATCCTGCCATATCAGCATATTTTTTAAGCTTTTCTGTGTCTCTGATTTTAAGTCCGCTCTCTGGATGCTCTCCTGCTGCTTTTAGAGTCCGTGCGGCTTGGTGACAGTGAAAAATGTTTGCAGAAGTACCTATAGTAACGTGTCTGTAAACAAAATTTCTAGCAACCATTGTATGAGCATCAACGCCGCAGGTTCCTCTAGGCACCTTCTCGCTTATACGGCATGGACCATTGGCACATAGCTGGCATGACAGACCTTCTATACAGAATTTACATTGAATAGGCTGCTGCTGGCTGAAACGATCAAATACATTTGTAAAGCCGGCATCATGTACTACCTGATACATCTCTCTCATTGCTGGATCTATTATTACATTCAAAGGATAACCTTCTTTAGACTGATCATCCTTTTTTACATGCTCTCTCTGCCACTTATGCAGATCGTCACCAGTAGGTGACTTTTCAATGTTATCATAGCTTATATTTATGCGCGAATTCAAATTAGGGTGAGTATTTGGATCGTTTGATTCCTCATTTGTCAGCTTGCTTCCAAAGGTTTTGTTATCTCCACGCATGGTCTGGGCTGCATTTTCATAGGATTGCTTAATATCCTTATCTGACATGTTTATCCTCCTCATATGTATATTTCTCCATATAGGATTTGTTATATATGGTGTTTATATGCATAGGAGCAGTATGTTGTTTATTTTGAAAAGGATATCAAACAAATGATTCTAGGGATGATTATATAATAGTAAATCGGCATATTGACAAACGAACATATGTTCGGTAAAATAATAACTGTATTTAATCAACAAATCACTGGCAGATAGTAAAGATCTATTATATATAAAAATTAAAGGTAAATCAATATATTGATTTACCCGTATAACAATGAGATTATTATAGATAACCAACTCTAAAACTCAAAATACTTTTCGTTAAGAGTTGCTAATCTATTTGTGAGAAACAACTGGAATATTTTAATTTTGAAGTTGCTTCTCTTTAATCTCAAATTTAAATTATATTATTTTAGAATATTCTACCTTTAAATTATTTTTAGTCAGCATATGCTTATTTATAAGATCCTCAAGATGATTATTAACATCCATAATATCCTGAGAACATGTAAATGAACTACTATTTTCAATGATAGTTGCCAAAATACCTCTGAAAATCTTAATGAAACTAATATACTTACCCATTAGTACCTGCTCACGACGAACTTTTTTCTGGATGTCTTTAAACATCTGGAATTTTGAAATTTGTTCGCATATTACTATATCTCCGTAGTTATATACTTCTCTACGAGCTATTCCCATGCTGAAGGCAATAGTTTTAATACTTGCTTGAACTTCATTTATCCATAGCTGTAGATTATATAAAGCCTCATAATTTTCGTTCTCGGATTGGTTTAAGAAATATATAGTAGTTATATAATCCTTATATTCTAATAATGCATATTTATTAATTGAAATGATACTTTCAATTTTATTACGGAAGATATCAGGTAAATTATTTATTTTCTTATATTTTGAATAGTTCTTAACAATATAAAGACCTATGCTTACTATGGTAACCGTAGTTCCATTTGGTTTGTTTGACATATGCGATTGTATTAAGGCAGCAGTATTACTAGTTCCATTACATTTGACGTCTTGCTTCAACTTATCACCTTTCCTCATTGGCTGGCATAAAATAAATTTATATGCTAGTTAGCTTTAAATTCTTTCAGTTTGATCTTCATCAATTGTTATATCTGGGAATTCAATGTCCGAGCAAAAAATTTGTGTAATTGACTGCATAAAACTATCTCCTTTCAGTATAATTATTGAAGTTATATTGTAGTGCTACTGAAAAAATGGTAATATGATAATGTGTACATAAGGTAATGGTTTGCAGATAATACCTTATTGTATATATGGGAGGCTGGAGAAATCCGGCCTTTTATCATTCCTACAGCTAATGTTTTCACCTCTGTAGTAGCATTTACCAGTAACGACCACTTACTCATATATTGTATTAAATACCTTCGGATTTTTCAAGTAGGGTGTTTTGAAAAAAATGGGAGCAGCGTTGTAGTTTAACCGGATATTAAGCAGTAATTTGTGGATAAGGGGAAAATACTCGTGAAAAAGATGTCGAATAATGATGAAATATATCGAATAAAGGGGGAAAATAGGGAAAAATTTTTTTATTTTTTATGCATTTGATTAGTAAATCAACAGTACAGATAAGCGGTCTTACTTGAATATCAAGCTGCTGGGTACTTGATATTTAGCACTGACTCTTTTGTATTTACACTGGTTTGAAAGATGTTATAAGCAAATGTATACTTATAAATAGTAATGAATATTTTGTGCATATGATGCAAAGTTATTATATATTATATAGACATCTAATTATATATCCTTAACATATGCTATTTAATCAAAACTATCAGCTTTAATAGGTAAAGTTAACAAGAAAACGACTATAAATTACAATACTAACACTAAATCCCATGTATAAATATGTTACAATTTTATACTCATCCTAAATCAGATATGATGAGATATATATTTAATTACTATAAACGTTGCTATTCATATAAGCAACCTTAAGGAGGCTGCCTCCTTAAGGTTGCTTATATGAATAGCTGTATATCGGATTTTAGTGCATCAGCAAGATATTCCTTAGCCTCTTTAATTTCAAGCTCAGGGATCATTTCCTCCTGCTTAAGACCCATAACCTCCATTGAGAGCTTGCAGCCATAGAATTTAACTCCTTTTTTTCTGGCACCCTTTAGAAAAGCAGGAAGCTGTGGTGCATCATCCTGATCCATCATGCTTAAAAGCATTTTCTTGCCTATGCCTGCCATATTCATTTTTGATAGGGGAAGCTCTTCTGGACCCTTGGGGGTGACCATGCTGAACATCTTTTCGTACATTGACTTATCCTCCAGTGAAAGCTTTTCGGGATCTCGCAGTAAGAAAAGACCCCAAAATGCAAAGAACATAGTCACATCTACCTGTATCTCTCTAGCTGAATTTGCAAGTATGAGGGCAGCAAGGGCTTTATCATATTCACCGCTAAACATTAGTATATTCATTCTTTTGTTCAAGCTTCTACCTCCTGACAAAGTTTATCTATACATTATTTTAACCAATAGGGTTCCAAATTATTTCTAATCCTTTTCAGAAAGCGCAAAGCGGTATTTATTATAGTAATGTTCTTTATTTTTCGATATGTTTGCTAGTGCGACGCAGAGAGTATCTATTTCATTACAGGTATTATATAAACCGAAGCTGATGCGTACCAACCCGGGACGAGGCAAATCGGGATATTTCATATATCTTTTCATTTGCTTGCTTGAAATATTCAACAGCTTTTGAACGTAAGGCTGGGCGCAGAAACAACCGCTTCTCACCGCTATGCCGTATTCGTAGGACAGTGCGGTAGCAGTAACTTGGTGGGGCAGATCCTTTATATTAAAGGGTAGTATGGATACCTTGTCATTACAGTTTTGCGAGTTGCCGTAAAATTGCAAATCGCCAATATCCTTAAGCTTATGTATTGCATATTCCGTCAGGCTCTTTTCATAGCCTTCCACATTACTCATACCCAGATTGCTCAAGGTTTTAATGGATTCTGTAAGTGCAACTACTCCCATAATATTTGGAGTGCCGGCTTCATCCCTTGAAGGCGTCTCTGCCCATTTAATATAGTCGTGTGTGACTATATCTATAGTACCTCCGCCGGAATACTCTGGTGCACCGCTTGCAAAGTATTCCTTCGGCGCAATAAGCACACCGCAGCCAAAGGGCGCATACATTTTATGTGCCGAAAAAACCAGGAAATCTATGTGCTCAGGATTATTTACTGGAAGCATGTTTACTGGGGAATGAGGAACCAGTTGAGCTCCATCCACCAGTATTTTTGCTTTATATTTATGAGCCAGAGCAGCAATAGTATGAATGGGATTTTTGCAGCCAGTAACGTTAGATGCCCCTGAAACTGTTACCAGCTTTACCTCACCCTTATATTTTTTCAGCTTGCTTTCCAAATCTACTAATGACAGCTTACCGCTGCTGTTTATTGATACATAATCCACCTTATATTTTCCTCTCCAAGGCAGATCGTTAGAGTGATGCTCCATATCGGTGCTAAGCACAACACAGTCTTGATACCTTTTATACAATCTGAAGGACAGCTTATTTATAGCTTCTGTGGTATTTTTAACAAATATAATTGTGTTAAAATCCATATCAGCTTTTACAAAAGAAGCCACAGCTTCTCGGGAGTTTTCATATATTTCAGATGAATACCTCGACTTATACCCTGTACCTCTGTGTATAGAAGAATACCAAGGTGCAAAATTATTAATAGAATTAAGCACAGATACAAAGGGTGGAGTAGTGGCGGCATTATCAAAGTTTATGGCAGTTGTAAACTCACCGTTTGCAAGGGGAATAGAGGTGCTTGTGCCAACAATAAGGCTTCTGTAATTCAAATCGTTATACATAAATTTCACCTTCTTATAACGGTTTTTTGTATTCATTATTAT
>CALGKJ010000116.1 GCA_937930535.1 uncultured Clostridia bacterium | reverse complement strand
AACAATCAGTATAATTGATGAAAATATAATCAAAGAAAGCAAATAAAAATTCAAATGACTATTTTGATAAAAGGTGTAGTAAATAATCGCATATATTGCAGCCAGAAAAGTGGTATTTACTACCGCTAAAAAAATAATATTTTTAAGCACATTAAGTAGAATATTTTTAAAGCATATACCTATTATTCTTTTAACCTTAATCTCTTCACTATAATAATGTAAGGTGAACATTGAAAGCATAACCATAAGTATACTAATAAAAAAAACTACTAAAATATTTAGCATGTTTTTATCGACATCATTAAATATATACCTTTCTATGAAATTACTATTATTTTCTCTTACTATATCAACATCATATTCCTTTTTAATGCTATTAATAGTAGTGATTATACTCTGGGTATTTGAGCTATCTATAACAAATTTACGTAATCTAGCATTAAATGAATCTAAATTAATAAAAGCAGTATTATCAAGCATATTACTAATATTTGAGGATATATAACCAATTACTTCGTAGTGGTTATTATTAAATATAAAATATTTTTTACCACTTCTATCTTCAAAGCAATAATCTGAATTCAAAATGTTTCTGCCTACAACAGCCTTAAGAGTTTTTTTGAAAAAGTCATCTTTTTGAAAAAACGTACCTTTTATCAATGAATTTGTTTTGCTATCTAAGTAGCAATTTCCACATAACCCCCATATTTTCAAGTCAGGATAATTGTGAATTTCAGATAAAAAAGTTATATCAGAATAACGGTTAATTAACTCATATACCGACGGTAGATGATCCCCCTTGAAAATAACAGTAACTGACTTATCTGAAATCAATGAATTTGATGTGATTATTTGTAAATCAATAAAAGAACAGTAGTTAATATATGATATAAATATCAATTCCAATACTATAAATATAGTCGAAAAACTCAAAATAAATTTTTTTGTCATACTTCCTCACTTTATAATAAATATCATATTACTACACTTATAAGTGCAGTAATATGATATTTTGTTTATTTGAGTATATAATTGACCTGCTTATACATTCATTTAATTAGTGCCATAATAAATGGATATGGCAGCTATAGCACCTTGTCCAACATTTCCAGTCGATGCATAAACTTTTCCTGTTCCCCATACTCTACCAGAATCCCAATATTGTTCACCTAACCAAGCACGTGCATTGGTATAGTGATATATGGGTGTTCCATCAGTTTTGCTTGTTAAATTTGTCCAACCTTCGCATCCAACACCAACCCAACCGTCCATAACATACCACTTATCGGCATAGACATTATAACTAGCCGCATATACAGTAGTTATCATAGTTGTAAGCATTATGACTACTACCACAATTAATGCAATTGTTCTATTTTTTCTCATTGTAACCATCCCTTTCATTAAATGATATAATTGTATTTAATTTTGCAAAATTATACAAATAAAGTATACTATTATTCTAGACTTTTTACAAGTAATTTTATAGTATAAATTGACAGTAAAGGTTAAATGTGATAGAGTTAAATCGATAAAAAAGCTTGATTAAGAAAGAGGGATACATGAATGATTATAATGGGTTATCAAATACAACTATCTACTTTATTAAGTATTATTCCTATGGTAGTTTTGGGGTTCATTCTTTATTTTATTACTAAAGTTTTACTTCAAGGAAGATATAAAATCAAAGTATTAAATACTATATTTGAATACTGTTTTATTTTAATTATTATTATAATTTTAAAAATTACTGGTATTATTTCGGGAAACTTTGGTGCTACTTCAATATTTGCTGGTAATGTTAATTTTAGCTTTACTTTATTTGAAGAAGGATTAACAACAGCAACAGTTCTAAACTTGGTGTTATTCGTTCCTTTTGGTTTTTTTGCCCCATTGGCTATAAAAAAACTTAGAGAAAAATGGTTTTATGGACTATTGTCAGGGATGATTTTTTCAATTATTATTGAATTTTTGCAATCATTTACAGGTAGATATGTACAGATAGATGATATCATGATGAATACAATTGGTTCATTTATTGGTTATGAAATATCATGTGTGTTATCAGTATTGATAGATAAAACTATGAAACGAGGTTAAAAATATCCACACCTTCTGCAAGCAGCATAAATAGAAAATTAAGATATTACATAAAAAAATAGACGTCGAGATAAACGTCTATTTCATGTGTCCCACTTTGTAAAATATTAATTTGACTCTTCTTTTATCAGCTCTTCGTATGCATCGATTACTGCATTAAGCTCTTCTTCGTCTTCTATGCCGACTAATACGTCTTCGCCGTTTTCATCCTGCTCTATTCTAAGAATATAAGCTTCTTCAACTTCTTCAGCTTCTGGATCTCTAGTTTCGTCCTTTGGCAGTAAAATAGCATACTCATTTTCATCTAACTCAAGAGTAGCAACTACCTCAAATTCTGATTCATTTCCATCCTCATCATATAGAAGTATTACATCCATTTCTTCACTCATTTAGTTTCACCTCATTTTTTATAAAATAGAAAGCATATTGCTAATACTATTGTATCATATGCTTTCTTTATGACAACGCACTATAAAGTACACTACCAATAAAGTAATTGTATACCACTATTAAATATGTGTCAACACAAACAAATATTACCACTTGACACATATTTAATAGCTACAATTTAAAGCCTTGAGAGTCTAGGTAGTTTTGCAGTATCAGTACCGCAGCAATTTTGTCAATTACCTGCTTGCGTTTTTTTCTGCTTACATCTGCTTCCAAAAGTGTTCTTTCAGCAGCACTTGTTGTTAGTCTTTCATCCCACATTACTATTTCAATATCCTTGAAATTTTCAATATTCTTAAATCTGTCCTTAAGCATTTCTGCAAAATCAATTGTTATTTGTCCTCTTGGTCCAATAGTATTATTCATATTTTTGGGAAGTCCCACTACTATTCTTTTAATATTTTTCTCATTAATTATAGTTTTTAAACTTTCTATATCAAATTTTAAATTTTTTCTGCGTATTGTAGTTATGCCATGAGCTATCATACCCAGCTCGTCACTTACTGCAACACCAATAGTAGCATCTCCAACATCCAAACCCATTATTCGCATTTATATTTCTCCTTTTCCTTTATATCCATAAATTTATATAACCTTTATACAAAACTCCTTGCAGTAGGCACTGCAATAACCGCATAGTACACAACTTTCCTGATTTACTGCCGCTTTGCCATTTTGAAGAGCTATAGCTTTCTGACCGCAGGCATCTGCACAGCTTCCACAGCCTGTACACCAGTAGTCTATCAGCAGCCGTCTTTTCTTGCTATTCAGCTCCTGCTTTATTTTGTCCGGCACTGCTTTACCTGCAAATATCAGGGCATTATTATGTACCTCGCTTATATTTTGCATTCCTACAGCTATGGAGTGAATATTTTCATTGCTGATAACAAAATCAAAGCACTCCTTGCTGTTTTTAATCAAATTGCCTCCGCCTAATGCTTTCATGGCATAAGCGCCTTTTCCAGCTTTGCTGGCGGCTTCTATAGCTTCAAGCATATCCTGTACTGTACCGTCAATAATACCAAGACCGTTTTTGTTGATGATAGGGTGTATGACCTCTATTTCACTGTATTTCAGTGCTGCTTTTACTGCCGCTACTGCGTGTGTGGATATCCCCAGACTCCTGATTATGCCCTTTTCCTTAGCCTTTATAAAGTATTCCAAGGCTTCATAATGCCCCTTTATTGTGTGCTCGCTTTCCTGCTCATGCAGAGAAAATATATCTATATAGTCAGTTCCCAGCTCTGTTAGAGCGTTCTTAAGACTTTTTTCTGCACCTTCGGCGTTATAGGCATAGCATTTAGTAGATATGACGATATTGCTTCTTATTCCCTTTACGGCTTCTTTTATATGGCTGTAGGTTTGATACAGTTCTGCTGTGTCTATAAAGTTTACACCCTGCTCAAATGCCTCTCTTATTATCCGGCTTCCCTCCTGAACACTAAGCTTTGCTTGAAGGGGTCCAATGGTCAGACTGCCAAAGCAGAGCCTTGAAACAGATATTTGTGTATTGCCCAGATTTCTATACTCCATAAATACCTCCTGACTGAATCAAATTAATGTCATCATCCATTTCATCGGTACAAATCATCAGCATAGGATAACATATATATATCATTGCTGTTGCAGCCATTACTATTCCTGAATCATTTACAAACAAACCCATAATTCCGGCGGCGGATATGCCTACCCATGCACCAGTAAGATATTTATATCTTGAAAATATTCGGTTTATTATTTTTACTGGTCTGAAAAACATAATAAGTATAATCATTAATAAGCAGATCAGCACCTTTGTCCAGATAGTGTATTTTATAAGCTTTATATTCATAGCCAGTTTTCTGCTTGCTGTAGAAAACAAAACATTGATTCCGTTTTTTCCTACATCGGAAGCAAATCTGCCTATATGAGAGGCTTGACTGCTTCCTGCCATGTCTATTGCAAT
>CALGKJ010000115.1 GCA_937930535.1 uncultured Clostridia bacterium | reverse complement strand
GGTGCTTATTATATCAAATAATAATATTGAAAGTATTAATAGTATAAGTAATCTGAAAGAACTGCAGGTACTAGATGCAGCTAACAATAAAATATTAAATATTGAAAGTTTATCTAATAGTAAACTAGAATGGTTATCATTTGGTTTAAACAAAATAAATGATATAACTGCTATATATAAACTTCCTAATTTGAAACAAGTATATTTATATGCAAATAATATAGAAAATGCAGGTGTTCATGGTATTAATAGCAGCATAGAGATCCTAGAGCTTAGTGAAAATTCTATACAGGATGTTGCTCCATTGCAGCATTGTAGAGCTCTAAAGGAACTTTATATTTCTAATAATAACATAACTGATATAACTCCCATAAATTATTTAAATGATTTGAGAGTACTTGATTTAATGAAAAATCCAGTAAAAGATTGGTCTATATTAAAAGAATCGAAATTTGCTACTTATATAATTAATTTGCAATGGACTCTAAATAAATTTAAAATGATATGGAGCATACATAGGTTAGTGTAAATCAAACTCATGTATGCTTCATATCATTTTTAATAGAAATATTTGTTAGATTATAAAATACTTTAACAATATCATCTTGTATAAGTATATAGTATATGCATCTACTATAATCACTCTTAGTAAAAAATTTATTATACAGATGATTATTAGCATTATATGTGCTATAATTGATTGTCACTAACAAAATAAGACAGTTCGCAACCATCCTGTCTATAAACAAAACTATGGATTAGTGGTAATATGGCTTACAGCTATATTACACGTTATTTTGTTTTTGTACTAAACTGCTATCGCAGTGGCTATCCAATCCGAAGTTCAGCTTCCTAATCTGAGTTTAGTGATAATATCAGGTTTAGGAAGCTTTTATTGTGCTCTCCTATGTTAAAATATATCAATGCGAAAGCAAATATATTTACGAGGAGATGTTTTAAATGAATTTTGAAACTGCTAAGGAGCTTATAAATATCCTATCAGCCTAATTTATGACACTCCCAGTCTCAGCGTTTTTATACTCTGCTGAGACTTTTTGCTTTCTATATAGATAAATTTTCTATGTTGTTGAAACCTTCATATCCATAACTGCAAATTTAGTATTGGAAATAGGAAGAACAGCATCACTGCAAATACCCCTGAAGCCGCTGCCATACATTTCATAAACATTTGAGCTAATCTGTATTTCAGGAAGCCTCCCAATAAACCTTTCGCCATCAAACAGCATAGCAAGCTGAACTGGACTTCCATAATCCCCATTAGGAGTAAAATCCCCACCGCTTGCGATCAATACCATAATTCCCATTTCGCCGCCCAACAGCTCTTTAAGGGTTTTCTCAGACTCTTTAATCTTAAAATTCAATAGATCAAGGGTAGGTACGCTGTCATATGCTGCTGCTGAGCTTCCAGTAGCTTTTATATTATACTTATATGCAGTACGCTTATCTGTATAGGGATACTTTATTACACCCTCATCGATTAAGGGTATCCTGTAGTCTGCGTTGGTAATGCCCTCAGCATCAAAAAAGGGAATATTATATACATCCTCTGGATTAAGGGATTGATAAAGAGTAAAGTCCTTGCTAAAAACCTGCTTATTCAGTTGATCTGAGAATAGTGAAGCACCAGATGCAAACAGTTGTCCGTTTAAATCTGTATACAGCTTTTTAACAGGCGTACGGTATTCGGCAAATACCACCGGATATATACCAGACTGAGGTAAATCCACTTTGTTTTTATATGCATGAAGCAGATGGTTTGCTTCCTCCAAAACTAATTTACGGTCATATTTCCTGCCAGAATATTCGAATACACCATCAATTATATTGGCAGAGGATCTTTCTTTATATAGTATTTCCAGTACAAGAGTTCTGTCATGATATTCCAAATCCAAGCTTACATCATTACTTATCTTTGCTCCTGTCTCTTGAAGCATAATTTTTCCAGAAAATATATAATCCGGTTGTGCCTCTGCCAACTCATATATAAACTCTTCTGCTTCTTTCAATAAAGCTTCCGGCATTAAAAAATCTGTTCTTTTATCTACTGCCTCACTTTGATTGCAGGACGGCTGGCAGGGGTATTCAATATTCATGTTAAGTGCTTCTCTTGCTTGTGCTTCCAGCTCTGACTCCTTATATTTTCCTATAGCACCAACAACCCCTATTACACCCTCCTTATACAATCTTAAGCTGGTTTTGCTATCATCCTTTAATCTTATAGATTCAATTTTTGAATTGACAATACTTACTGTTGTTTCTTTAAGGATTTGAACATATTTTTCTCGTATCATTATACTACCTCTCCTTACTGCACGTTTATACTTTTAACTCTTACATAGGGTCCGCCGAATCCTACTGGCAGCGGAAACTGCTCACCTTTGCCGCAGCCACCACGAACAGATGTTATTAGCTCAAGCTGATCAGAAAGACCGTCTATAAGGGAAAGTGTCTCAAAAACCGATCCCATTATAACTGATATATTAACAGGTTCGGCAATTTTTCCATCTTTAATTTTATAAGCAAGAGTTGGTGCTATGGTAAAGGTAGACATACCAGAGCCGTGACTAATTGTTTCAACAAACAAGCCATCTTTAACCTCAGCAAATAACTCCTCCTTAGTTTTATCTCCCGGCAGTATATAGGTTGTTGTCATTCTTACAATAGGCTCATAAGTGTAGTTCATAGCCCGTGCGTTTCCAGTTATACCTTCCTCCAGAGAAGCTGCTGTTGAAGCACTATGCAGTCTTCCTGCCAGTATGCCGTTCTTTATAAGATATGTAGCTGTCGCCTGAGTGCCTTCATCATCAAAAGGAACAAAACCGCTTCCAAACTCTTTGCCTGTATCCATAATACACAATATATCAGATCCAACCCTGTTTCCTATAGCCCATTCTTTTTTCATGGTTTCATCTCCCACCATAAAATCTGCTTCACTTTTATGACCAAAGCTTTCATGAGCAAAAACGCCAGCAGCAATTGGTGAAAGAATTACTGTATATTTGCCCGGTTCAACGGGTTTTGAGTGCCTTAAAAAATGCTCACACTTATCAATATATTCCTTTAGGTAATTTTCCTGATTTAACAGCTTATCATAGAAGCTGCTCCCTCTTTGGAACTTTTCAGCCAGTTTTTTGTCTCCTTCCGAAAAGGTAAGCGTTACAGCAAAACCAGCTTTTTGTGTATCAAATACAAGCTTTGCTCCTTTGCTGGAATAAAACTCAGTAACCTTTCTGCTATCCAGATACTCCGCATGCCACATTTTTATCGTTTCAGAAGCTGTAATGACAGGAAATAAGGACTTCAGCAAATTAGTTTTTTCATCTTTACTGATATCAGAAACATTTTTGTCTGCAAAGCTCAAGTATTTACCAGTATTTACTTCAAACTTCCTCACAATAGGGTTTTCATTAATGCTGCTATTAGCTTCAGCCATTAAAGCCAATCTATCTATTTCATTTTGTATATTATCTTCATCAGAGACAGATGCATAATACCATCGGTTACCATCAAAAACTCTAATAAAAGCAGCTCTGTACTTTCTTATTTTGGATTCCTCAAGGCTGCCTAAGGCAAAATGTATTTTGGTTTCAAATACATCCTCAATTCTTATATCTGTATATAGGTTATTAGGAAACTGAAACATACTCTATCCCTCATTTCTACTATTTTCATTTATATTTCTATGATAGCATATTTCATAAAATACGAGTATAAATATAAAGTACACAAATAAGAAGTCCTTTGTTTCGTTCTCACTAATAAATAAAAAAGATAAGTATGATGCAGGAACGTGAAGATAGTATTAAAAAAATGTATGTTTATTTCCACTAATGTGTAATAATAATATTAAATAAGCATTTAGCCGCTGTTCAGTGAATACGGATATAAGAAGTTCTTAAAATCAATAATGTTAAATTAGAAACGGATGTCGCTGCTAAGCTGATGATATAAATACAGCAACACCACCTTCAAAAAGGTGGTGTTTTAAATAGGAGGTAAGCATGAATACTAAAGAAGAATTTAATGATTATGGTTTAAGCAAGGAAATACTAAAGGCACTAAAAAAGCTAGGCTATGAAAACCCTACAGAAGTACAGGAGAGGGTTATTCCTGTTGTGATGAATGATAAAGATATTATAGTAAAATCCCAGACAGGAAGCGGAAAAACCGCTGCTTTTGCTATACCAGTATGTGAAAAAATAGAACTAGAGATGAAAAATCCTCAAGTATTAGTACTAACACCAACAAGAGAGCTTGCAGTACAAGTAAAGGAAGACTTCTCGCATCTGGGAAGGTTTAAAAGAATAAGATGTGCCGCCATATTTGGTAAACAGCCTATGGAAATACAAAAAAGAGAATTAAGGCAGAGAGTCCATGTTATAGTAGGCACACCAGGAAGAACCATGGATCATATTGAAAGACAAAATATAAAGCTGGAAGAAATCAAGTACCTGATTATAGATGAAGCCGATAAAATGCTGGATATGGGCTTTATTGTTCAGGTGGAAGCAATAATAAACAGACTGCCAAACAATAGAATAACAATGCTTTTTTCGGCAACTATACCAGACGAAATTGAGAAAATATGCAGCAAGTACATGGTTAACCCCCGTAAGATAGAAGTCACCTCAAAAAAGCCTGCCACCGAGAAGATCCAACAGTATTATTACGAAGCTGAGGAAAGCAAGAAATTTAACCTTCTAAAACAAATAATAAATACTGAAAAACCTGAAAGCTGTATAATATTTTGCAATACAAGAGAAAAGGTTGAGGATTTGTTGGAAAGCATGGTAAGGGAGGGGTATAACAGTGCAGCACTGCATGGAGGCATGGAACAAGACAGAAGGCTTTTTGCCATACAAAAGTTTAAAAGGGGAGCTGTCCGCTTCTTGATTGCGACAGATGTAGCCGCCAGAGGTATTCATGTAGATGATGTAACCCATGTCGTAAACTATGAGGTTCCTATGGAAAACGAAAGCTATGTACATAGAATAGGCAGAACAGGACGAGTTGAAAACGAAGGCACAGCAATAACCCTTGCTTCAACCAGAGAACTGAGATTTTTACATGATATTGAAGAATATCTGCAATACAAAATACCTAAGAAGACAAAGCCGGTTGAAAAAGCTGAAGCTGCGGATATAGATATGGAAAGAGAGTTTAGAGCAAAGCCGAAAAGCAATAAAATCGAGAGACTAAACAGAGAAATTACCAGGATACGAATTAATGCAGGGAAAAAGAGTAAAATGCGAGCTGGACATATAGTAGGAGCTATAACCAGCATTGAAGGAGTCAGCGGGGACGATATAGGTATTATTGACATACAGGACACCTGCTCTTATGTAGAGATATTCGGCAGAAATGGCGATATAGTAGCTAGAACCCTGCCAAATATAAAGATAAAGGGAAAAATTCAAACAATCAAAAAGGTAAGATTTAGAACTTGATAAGAGATATAAAAAACTCACCCCTTGGAAACCGCTAGTTCAAGGGGTGAGTTTTTATATGCTATACCTTAAATTTCTGAATCATAATATTTAATTTTTCGGCAAGTTCGGCTTGAACCTGAGAAACCTTTACAACCTCCTCCAAGGCATTAGCAGCCTGAGATACATTATTTGATATTTCCTGAGAGCTTGCTGTAGTTTCTTCAGCTGTCGCAGAAACAGATTCTATAGCCTTATTTACCTCTGAAATTGAATTAGCTATATTTTGAATATTACTATAAAATTCATGATTCAAACTATTCATGAATTCAGCATCCTTTTTATATTGAATTCCGGTTGTTACTAGCATTTCATAATCCTTGCTCACCTTTTCATCTATGAATTTCAGCACTTCTTCAGAGTTTAATGATAGATTGCTAAAGGCTGAGTATACATGTTTAATTACCGTTTGGATTTTTGCAACAGTTTTTGATGATTCCTCTGCAAGCTTACGAACTTCATCAGCTACTACCGCAAAGCCCTTACCATGCTCCCCTGCTCTTGCAGCCTCAATTGCTGCATTTAATGCAAGAAGATTTGTCTGCTCAGATATTGCAGATATAGCACCAGCCATTACTTCAATTTCTTTTACAACCTTGCCTTCTTCAATGGCTTCAAGTATTTTAGCCTGTTTCTCCTTGTAAATAACTTGAGCAGCTTCAATAGATTTCTGAGCATTTTCCTTCATTTCAACAGCACGATGCTCAATTTCTTTTGTTGATGCATTACCATCATTAGCCTTATTTGACAACTCATTTGAAATTGTAGAAATCTCCTGTCCCGAAGCATTAATTTCTTCTAAAGAAGCACTGGTATCCTCGGTTCCCTTTGAAATACCTTGAGTCGATTCATCAATACTCTGCATTTGAGCAAGAACTTCCTCTGTAGTTGCAGACAGCTCCTCACTGGATGCACTCATATCTGAAGCGTTAGCCGAAATTTCTTTAAGAAGACCTTGGGTATTAGCTACTGCCTGATTTAAAGATGATGCCAAGGTTCCAATTTCATCCTTTGTATAAATCGTCAACTGTTTTGTCAAATCCCCATTACCAAAATCTTGAGCAAATAAAACTATTTTTCTTATGAATAAATTGCATAACTGTACTTTGCATAATGTATGAATTCGACAAAATATGACAACTTCCTCCTAAAATTGGATGTGGTAATATTTGGCGATATATTTTATCGCTTATCTTATTGCATTAAGAATAGTCAATAATAAATATATTCCTGTGTTTACAACTAATTGCTACTTTGTTAATATAGATTTAGCTTAGTAGAAATACTGGCTTTGCAGCAGACAATAATATAAATATATGATTGTAATGGAGGGAAAAAAATGCCTTCAATTAAAGAGATTGCAGAGCTTGCCGGAGTAAGTGTTACAACAGTGTCAAAGGCGTTAAACAACTATCCCGATATCGGAGAAGATACTAAAAGAAGAATCAAGGAAATCGCCGAAAAATACAACTACTCTCCAAATCTGGCTGCTAGGAATCTTGCACTTAAAAAATCCAATATTATTGGGTTGGTGCTTTCCGAAATCAGAGAAACCGATAGCAACGGTAATATAATATTCAGGATACTGACAGGAGCCAAAAACTATTGCGCTGATAATGACTTTGAGCTGCTTATTATTATTACTGATGTCAAAAAACAAAAAAACAAAAAGCTCTCCCAGTTATGTAAGGAAAGGCATATTGCAGGTGTGATTATTTACGGCTTAAAGCAGGGAGATCCTTATTTTGAGGAAATTACAAAATCCAGCATACCATGCATTGCAATTGATATAAGAGTAAAGGGTGAGTGCCTGGCAACTATTACCACCGACAATATCAAGGCTGTTAAAGAATTGATAAACTGCCTGTACCAAAAAGGACACAGAAACATTGGATTTATTAATGGCTCAAAGGAAGCTGATGTAAGCATTTACAGAGAAAAGGGGTATAGAAGTGCTTTGCAGGAGCTTGACATAGAAATCAAGGAAAATTATATTGTGTTTGCAGACTACTATGAGGATATTGCTTATGAAAAAGCTAAAGAACTGCTAAAAAACAACCTGGAGCTTACTGCAATATTTTGTGCTTCTGATTTAATGGCATTGGGTGCGCTAAGGGCAATACAGGACTTGGGCAAAAGAGTTCCAGAAGATATTGCACTGGTTGGCTTCGATGGTATCCAGCTAAGCGACTATTCTAAACCCAAGCTGACAACTATAGTTCAGGACTTCAAAACTATGGGAAAGGCAGCGGCAGAAAAACTGATTAAAATGCTGAATAATGAAGAGGTACAGAAGGTAGAATATATCCCCTACTATTTTAAAAAAAGCGAAAGTGTATAGCATTATCATATGCGTTAACTTAAGCCAAGTTATACCAATATGCTGTAAATATAACTTTTCGGAAGTTGTTTACATCCACGAAGCCTAACCCGAGAGGCAGCACATTAATTTATATGAAATACCTCAATATAATAAGCATCATATAATGTTAGTTGATTCATATTCTTAAGGTGCTGCTTTTGTAAACAACTGTAGAAAAATTATATTTACAGCCAGAGATTTGTAAAATTATAGCTTAAGTTAACGCATATGATAGCATTATGAAATAAGCTTTTAAAACAGCATCCAATAAAGGGTGTTGTTTTATTTTAAATAGGCTTTTACGTAATTAATAATTTTACAGAAAAAAATATTTACTTATTATAATGCTGATATTATAATAATAATGTAATTACTAAAACGTTTTCGTAGAAGGGGCTACAGCTTGGCAAAGCTGGACTTTCTGGGCGAGAGAATAGTTAAAGAAAATTCATTGGTAGTTAAGGAGGATACAAAATGCCAAAGCAATTAATAGCAGCCGCACCCAGAGTAGCGGCAATAACAGACTACAATGATAGAGCAATAATGCCTAACGAGGTAAAGGTTAAGGTGGATTATGCAGCACCCAAGCATGGAACAGAATTAACAGATTTTAAAGGAGTCAGTCCTTTTATTAAAGAAAAATATGATAGTGAGTGGCAGTTATTTATGCAGCGTGAAGCCACAGAAGACTCGGGTGTAAAATTCGGCGAATGGAATTTAGGCAACCAGTGGGTTGGGAGAATTATAGAAAAGGGTTCAGCAGTAACAGAATATGAAATAGGAGAAAGAGTTTGCTCCTATGGAGGAATCAGAGAAACCCATATAATAAATGCAGTAAATAATTTCAGACTTAGAAAGCTTCCCGAAAATGTTTCGTGGAAAAATGCAGTCTGCTATGATCCTGCTCAATTCGCTTTAGGCGGAGTCAGAGATGCCAATATCAGACCTGGAGACAGGGTAGCCGTAATAGGCTTAGGAGCTATAGGACAAATAGCGGCACAAATATGTGTAAAAATGGGAGCAAGTCTGGTAGTCGCCATTGACCCTATAGAAAAAAGAAGAGAGGCAGCCATAAAGCACGGCTGTCATGCTGCCATAGATCCAACTCAGGCAGATGTTGGACTGGAGCTAAAAAAGCTTTCCAATAAAGAGGGTGTTGATGCAGTAATTGAAACAAGCGGACACCCTGCAGCATTGCAAAGTGCCCTTAGAGGATTAGCCTATACAGGAACAATTGCCTATGTAGCCTTTGCAAAGGAAATTACAGGGGGATTAAACTTCGGCAAGGAAGCTCATTTTAACTACGGTAAGATTATATTCTCAAGAGCGGGAAGCGAGCCTAACCCTGATTATCCTCGCTGGAGTCGAAGAAGAATAGAAGACGTATGCTGGGAAATGCTTACCAATGGTTATTTAAATTGTGAAGATATAGTAGATCCAATAGTACCCTTTGCACAGTCAGATGAAGGCTATATGAAATATGTAGATAGAGAACCACATTTAAGCATAAAGCTGGGTGTAGAATTTTAGGAGGGATTATTATGATTTTAGCTACACAGGATAAACCTTTTTTACCAGAAAACTGGACAGAAAAATTGTCTTTAGTTAAAGAGCTAGGCTTTGACGCTTACGAAATCGATGGAGCGGCTCTTGTAAATAAGCTAGATGAAATAAAAGAAGCAGTAGAGAAAACCGGACTGCCTGTTTGTAGTGTATGCGGAGGCTATAAGGGCTGGATTGGTGATTTTGATGAACATAAAAGACAGCAGGCAGTAAAGGATATAAGCGAAATATTAAAAGCAGCTTCTGAAATAGGAGCAAAGGGAATTGTAGTTCCAGCGGCTTGGGGCATGTTCTCTCTGAGACTTCCGCCCATGGTGCCGCCTAGAAGCTCTGATGAAGATAGAAAAGCTCTGCTTGACTCCTTAAAGCAGCTGGAGGAGGCAGCGGCAGCAACAAATACCTATGTTTTTCTTGAGCCTCTGAACCGCTATGAGGATCATATGATAAATACCGTAGACATTGCCCGAAGTATAATAGTAGAAGGCGGTTTTAAGCATGTAAAGATTACAGCGGATTTTTTCCATATGAACATTGAGGAAAAAAGTATACCTGCCACTATAAAAGAGCATCAGGATTTAATTGGACATATACATCTAGCTGACAGCCACAGATACCAGCCGGGAGACGGACATATGGACTTTGTAAGCGGCTTTAAGGTGTTAAAGGAAATCAACTTCCAAGGATGTATGGCTTTTGAGTGCAGAGTATTGGGAGATAATCCTTTAGAAGCCTACCGAGAATCTGTTAAGTATATTCGTCAATGTATCGCTGATGCGAGGTAGAGTTATGAAAAAATTGAAAGTTGGAATAATTGGAGCTGGTCAGATAGCTGAAACAGCCCATTTATATACATATGCAAAGCATAGCAATAACGTAGAAATAGCTGCAATATGTGATGTGAATATAGACAGAGCAAAGGATTTAGCAGAAAAGTTTTCTATTGCAAATGTATATGATAATCATAAGGAACTGTTGGAAAAACACAGCTTGGATGCAGTTAGCGTATGTGTTCCCAATAAGTATCATGCTGTGGCTTCAATTGACTCTCTAAAGGCGGGCTGTCATGTATTATGTGAAAAGCCGCCGGCAATGAACTATGAGGAAGCTTGCCAAATGCATGAAACAGCAAAAAATAACAGCCGCATATTAACCTATAATTTTCATTTTAGACATGCACAAGAGGTAAAGCTGCTGAAAAGCATGATAGATCAGGGAAGCTTTGGAGAAATATACGCAGCTAGAGTACAAGCCTTAAGAAGAAGAGGTATACCCGGCTGGGGGAACTTTATAAGCAAGGAAATCCAAGGCGGAGGTCCATTAATCGATATTGGAGTGCATATGCTGGATATAGCTTTATATCTGATGGGCTTCCCGGAAATAGAATATGTAGCAGCAAGTGCCCATCAAAAGATTGGGAATAAGCAAGGCATTGGACTTATGGGTTCATGGGATCATACAAAATTTACAGTAGAAGATGCTGCCTTTGGATTTATACGCTTTAAAAACGGAGGTTCATTGAATCTGGAAACCTCCTTTGCCCTAAATATGAAGGAGCAATCCGTAATGAATGTTCACCTGTTCGGAGACAAAGCAGGAGCTTCCGTTTTCCCGACTCAGGTATTTTCTGAAACGGACATCTCATTATGCAATACAGAGTTTCCATTTCTTCAAGAGGTGGACAAACGGTATGAAAGCATTGCCAGCTTTATAGAGTGCTGTCTTGACAATAAAGCTCCAATAGTCAGGTTAGAGGAGAGCTTGGTGCTTCAAAAAGTTATAGATGCAATGTATCAGTCATCCCAGACAGGGCAGCCGGTTATATGGTAGCTTAATATGAAAAGCTGATAAAGCGACTTTTCATACAGGTTAGGAGGGCACTATGTTAAGTTATAACAAGGGCATAAACGAAAACAAAAACTGGATTCTATGTGAAGAAGAATTTAACATAAAATATCAGGGAAAGTGCGAAAGCATAATGGCTCTAGGGAATGGATATCTAGGGATCCGTTCTTCCTTAGAGGAAGCTTATATGGGGCAGACAAGAAATCTGTTTGTAGCTGGAACTTTTAACAGGGCGGACAAGCAGGAAGCCGCTGAGCTGCCAAATGCAGCAGATGTATGTGAAATGGAAATACATCTGAATGATGAGCTATTTGATATGACTACAGGGGTCATTCTGGAATATAAAAGATATCTGAACCTTAGAGAAGCTCAGCTAATAAGAGAGGTACTTTGGGAAAGTCCTAAAAAGCAAAAGTACAACCTGATATTTAAGCGGTTTGTTTCCCTTGCGGATTATCATACAATAGCATTCCAAGTAGCCGTTACCCCATTAACAGCAGATGCAGTAATAAAAGTAAAAACAGGAATAGATGGCAAGGTTACAAACTCTGGAAGTCAACATTTTTATGAAGGGGATAAGCGTGTATATGATAGGGAGTATATGCAGCTTATACAAACTACAACAGAAACTGAAATAGCTTTTTCAATTAACTGCTGTATTCAGTCAGATATAGAGTATGGAGAATTAAAGGCAAAAGAGTTTGGAGTAGACCGCAGGAAGGTTTACGGCGTATATGAGCTTTCTGCTCAAAAAGACAAAAATACTAAATTTGAAAAAATAGTCAGTGTTTTTACTTCCTTGGATAAAGAGTATAAAGGAGATTACAGCCTTGATAAAATCAAGGCGGATTCATTAAATTACCTGAAAAGCAATTCACTAAAAGGTTATAATCAGCTGCTTGATGAAAGCAGAGAACGCTGGCTTAACTATTGGGAGCAGGTAAATATCCAGCTTGACAGTACTAATGAGGAAGATTTATTAGCCATACGTTTTGCACAATATCACCTATTGATTATGACTCCTGTTCATGACAGCAGATTTAGTATTGGAGCCAAGGGCTTAACAGGGGAAGGCTATAAAGGACATGTTTTCTGGGATACAGAGATGTTTATACTGCCTTATTTTCAGTATCATTTACCAGCAATAGCAAGACAGCTATTAATTTATCGTTATAATAATATAGAGGGTGCAAGAAATAAAGCACATAAGTTCGGCTATGAAGGAGCCATGTACCCTTGGGAAAGTGCATTAACCGGCGAGGAAGAGACTCCTGAATGGGCTGCACTTAATATAATGACAGGCAAGCCCACCAGAGTTTGGTCAGGCGTTAAGGAACACCATATTACAGCAGATATTGCTTATGCTGTATGGCAGTACTATTTATCCACCAATGATGCAGAGTTTATGCATAAGTATGGTTATGAAATAATTCTTGAATGTGCATGGTTCTGGTGCAGCAGAATGAAATGGAACCATAAGCTGGACAGATATGAAATTAACGATATTATTGGACCGGATGAATATACAGAGCATGTAAATAATAATGCCTACACAAACTATATGGCTCATTATGCTGTAACAGCAGCTCTTTGCATTTTAGAGGAGCTGCAAAAAAATCACATAGCACTATTCAATCACCTAGACAAAAGTCTTCATCTGAGTAATCGATACCCCATTTATAAGAAGGCACAGCAAAAGCTGTATTTACCAAAGGCTAATATTAAAGGCATTATTCCACAGGATGATACCTTTTTAGAAAAGGATGTAATTAGCATTACTTCCTATAGACAGAATAACTTAAAGCAAAGTATATTACTGGATTATTCCCGTGAACAGATTATAGACTTGCAAGTACTCAAGCAGGCAGACGTAGTGATGCTTTTTAGCACACTAAAGAAAATATTTAATACAGATATAATAGAAGCAAACTGGAAGTATTATGAATCCAAAACTATACACGATTCATCCTTAAGCAAAGCAGTACATAGTATTACAGCTATTTACCATAACAATACTAAAGAAGCTTATCACTGCTTCAGAGATGCAATAAAGATTGACATGGGTGAAAACCCCATATCCTCAGACAAGGGAATACATGCAGCAGCAATGGGGGGAATATGGATGGCAGCAGTATTTGGCTTTGGCGGTATATATAACAATGAAGGTATGCTGGAAATTAACCCTGCTTTACCTGAGGAATGGTCGCAATTAAAGTTTAATATATGCTGGAAAGGCATAAAGCTGCAAATTGAAATAACTAAGGAAACAGTTTGTATATTCAGCGACAGCAGTAAGGAAATCAACATAAAGCTCAATGGTTTTGTATATTCATTCAAAAACCAGTTAAGCAAGCCGTCCAAAGGAGTGAAGCAATAATGAATAATTGTCAGCCAGAAAATAATATGCTGGATATAATAACGCTGTTGTATCCTGAGCAAGCCAGCAGGGTACACAGTGAAATAATAACTCTGTGCGATGAGTGGAAAAAAAAGTCAAACAATAATAAACAGAGAGATTGGGTAAGCGAGAAGGATGTCATGCTTATTACATATGGGGATTCCATAAATAAAGCTGGAGAAAAACCTTTGGCTGCTCTAAAAAGATTCTTAAATAAATATGCTGATGAAGCAGTCACGGCAGTACACCTGCTGCCCATGTTCCCCTATACCTCTGATGATGGGTTTTCAGTTGTAGATTATTATGAAATCAATAAAGCATTGGGAAGCTGGGAGGATGTAGTACATTTATCTCAGGACTATGACATGATGTATGATGCGGTTGTAAATCATATTTCAAAGTCAAGTCGTTGGTTTCAAGGCTTTCTGAGTGGAGAGGAAGCCTATAGAGATTATTTTATTACAGCAGATCCAAAGGCAGATTATTCAAAGGTAGTGCGGCCTAGAGCACTTCCACTGCTGACTCCCTTTGAAACAAAGGATGGAATCAAGCATTTATGGACTACCTTTAGCGATGACCAGATTGATTTAAACTTCTCTAACCCTAAGGTAATGCTTGAAATATTGGATGTATTACTTTTTTATGCCTATAACGGAGCTAGATTTATACGATTGGACGCTATAGGCTTTGCTTGGAAAAAGACTGGCACGGGATGTATGCATCTGCCGGAAACCCATGGAGTAGTAAAGCTCATGAGAGCAGTACTTGATATGGTATTCCCTGGAACCATCCTGATTACTGAGACTAATGTTCCCCATAAAGACAATATAAGTTATTTTGGAAATGGCAATGATGAAGCACAAATGGTATATCAATTTCCTTTACCGCCCTTAGTGCTGTTTTCCTTTATGGCAGGAAATGCAAGCAAGCTGAGTCAATGGGCAAAATCCTTAGAAAGTACTGAGCTGCCACAATATACTACCTATTTTAACTTTCTGGCATCCCATGATGGTATTGGGATGAGACCTACAGAAGCAATTCTAACCGAAGATGAGCGAAATAAAATGATAGATAATGTCATTGCTCATGGCGGAAAAATAAACTATAAATTTAATAGCGACGGCTCTAAAAGTGCCTATGAGCTTAATATAAATTATATGGATGGTCTGACTGATCCGAAACTATCTGATACTTCTGTAAGAATAGATAAATTTATGGCAGCACAATCCATATTGCTGTCAATGATAGGAGTCCCCGGCATATATATTCACAGCCTGCTAGGCTCACAAAACTGGTATGAGGGAGTTGACGAGTCAGGCATTAATAGGAGGATCAACAGAGAAAAGCTAAGCTATGATCAGCTATCCTACGAGCTGGAAAACAAGAATAGTCTGCGCAGTCAGGTTTTAAATAGGTTTAAGGAGCTTATAAGACTTAGACAACAGCATTCAGCGTTTTCGCCTAATTCCTTACAACAGGTGCTTATATTGGACGAAAGAGCAGTTTCCTTTATCAGGTGTAATCCGCAAACAAAAGAGAATATATTAGTAATAGTTAATGTTTCAGAGCAGGAATATAACATTAGCTATAAGATAAAGGGTCAGGACGTTATCAGCAGTGAGCTGATAGAAGGTGACAGTGTTCATATGCTTCCATATCAGACCAGATGGATCAAATATCAATGAGTCATAACGCATTAGTAAAAGAAGGGTTATTTCAGAGTACTTTGAAATAACCCTTCTGCTTTATACCCTTTCAGTAAATGCAAATATGCATCAAAGTTATAGGAAATAAGGCTGGGAAGTGTTAATATATAATAAATGTATAAAACAAATGAGGAGGATGGAGGCGTATATAATATGACTGAATATATTAAAAGCCTGAGAAAAGTAATAGGACATAGACCACTTTTACAGTGCGGTGCAAGCGTTATTATTTTTGATTCAGAGAAAAGAGTTCTGATGCTGCATAGAACAGATAATGATTGCTGGTGTTTTCCCGGTGGGTCAATGGAGCTGGGGGAAAAAATAGAAGAGACAGCAGTCAGAGAGGTTCAGGAGGAGACAGGGCTTATAGTAAAGGATTTAGAGTTATTTAGTATATTTTCAGGAGAAGATCTATATTACAAATATCCAAATGGTGATGAGGTCTATAATGTAGATATAGTATTTATGACAACCAGCTATTCAGGAGAAGCAAACACTAACGAGGAAAGCAAGGGCTTCAGATTTTTTAGTATTGACCAGCTTCCAGAAAACATCAGCCCTCCTGTTTTGCCAATCGTCATGAAGCTAAAACAAATATGTGAAGACTAGCAGTTTTAATTATAGGGGGTTGTATAGTGTGGATAAAAGTAAAGTAATATTAATTTCTGTAGTAGTTTTTGCTATTTCAATAGTATTGAGCTCATTTATTATTGCAGTTGGTCTAAAAGATTTAGGAGAAATAATCTCCTATGGTCTGCAAAGCGGAAGCGAGAAAATTTCCAGTGGTCTTTATAATTATGCAAGCGTTCAGAATCGAGGTTCAGAGGATAATAAGGATATATTGAATTTGCAGGAAGCTGCCGAATACATGAAAATACAAAGCTCTGAATTATTACAGCTAACCATGAATTTGGAGCTGCCTTCCATCAAAATAGGGAACAAATACATATTCAGCAGAAAAGCTATAGATAAATGGATGGAGTATAAAACGCTTGTAGTAAATTAAGATTTGAGAGGCAATTTGATAAATAAATTTTGGAGGCTGCTTATGATAGATGAGGTAAGAGATTTTTATAACAAGTACGGCATAAAAGAGTGGAACAGACTAGATGAGAGTATATATAGCAGAATAAATTACTTATTGCATATGCACTTTATAGAGAAATACCTGCACAAGGATGTTAAAATTTTAGATGCCGGATGCGGAGCAGGAAGATTCAGTATTGAATTTGCTAAGAAAGGCTGTAAAGTCACACTATTTGATATTTCTGATAAACAGCTTGGAATTGCAAAAGAGAAAATAGACACTATGAATCTAAGCCAGAATATAGAAGGATTCATCCAAGGTGATATCAGAGATTTAAGACAATTTAATAATGAACAGTTTGATATGGTTGTATGCTACGGCGCCCCTCTCTCCTATGTAACCAATAACAGAGATAAGGTAATAACCGAATTTAACAGGGTATTAAAAAAAGGCGGTACACTTGCCCTAAGTGTAAACGGTAAGATAGGTGTACTAAAAATGCTCTTGGGGAATATGTATCCGGATTTTTTTAATAATCCCGAATATTGGTATATTGATAAAGTTATGAAAACAGGTGACCTTCCAAAGCACGAAAAAGTCGATCACCCGCCAAGACATTTTTTTGAAGCCAAGGAACTGGAGGAGCTGCTCTGCATAAACGGGTTTACTAATATTGTCCTTGGCGGCAGCCCCTGCTTTACCTGCGGCAATTCCAAAGCAGTAGAGGAATTGGGTAAGGATGAGAGAGCTTTAGCTACAATTATCCAAATCGAACTAGAAACATATACTAAGCCTACGATGGTAGACAGTGGAGAATTTTTACTTGCAAAAGCTATAAAATTTTAGGGGGGAATCATAATGATCGAATCAAGATGCGGAATTTTATGCAGTGAGTGTGAATACAAAGAATCTATGGGCTGTAACGGATGTGTAAATATCACAATGCCCTTTTGGGGTGAACAGTGTCCGGTTAAAGCCTGCTGTGAGGACAAGGCATTAGAACACTGTGGAAGTTGCGAAGCTTTCCCATGTGATTTATTAACACAATTTGCATATGATAAGGAACAGGGAGACAATGGTAAAAGAATAGAACAATGTAAAAAATGGGGATGCAAATAATTATTCTGTTTTAGCAAAATAAGTCAAGAAGATGTGCTATATAAAATGTTATCCTTTATAAAGAGTAAGCTTTGAGACTGAGAATTTCTTATTTCAATTGGAGGTGGCATATGGAAAGCTGGGAAAAAATTAATGCTGTTCAGCGTATGCAGCACTATATTGAGGAGCATATAGCCGAGCCAATAACCCTCTATATGCTTGCAAATGCGGCAGGATATTCACCTTGGCATTCAGGGAGAATTTTCAAAGAGCTAACAGGTAAAACCCCATTCGAATATATAAGAGCACTAAGATTATCTCGTGCTGCAATTAAAATGAGAGATCAGGAAGTAAAAATAATTGATGTAGCTCTGGATTTCGTATTCGACTCTCATGAGGGCTTTACAAGGGCATTTTCCAAGCAATTTGGAATGACTCCGCAATCCTATTGCAAAAATACACCCCCAATAAAACTCTTTATGCCAAGTCCTGTTAGGGGTTACTATCTTATGCTACAAAAAGGAGAGGATAACATGTCAGAAAAATCAAGTGCAAAAACTGTTTTCGTTCAGGTAATAGACAGACCTGCAAGAAAAATGCTTCTAAAACGAGGTATTAAAGCAGAACATTATTTTGAATATTGTGAAGAAGTAGGCTGTGAGGTTTGGGGTATACTCTCAAGCATAAAAGAAGCAGTTTATGAGCCAATCGGGATGTGGCTTCCAGAAAACCTTCGTACCCATGGTACATCCGTGTATGCCCAAGGAGTAGAAGTATCAGTAGATTATTCAGGACAAATTCCAGAGGGCTTTGAGCTAATTGATCTACAGCCATGTAAAATGATGGTATTTCAAGGACAGCCTTATGAAGATGATGAGAAATTTGAAGGCGAAATCGACGAAGTAAGAGAAGCGATGAAGAATTATAAACCAGAAACCTATGGATTTAGATGGGCGGATGAAGATGGTCCAAAGTTTCAGCTTATACCAATGGGATATAGAGGCTATATTGAAGCTAGACCAGTAAGGCAGCTAGACTCATAAAATAAAATCTGAATTGATGGGCAGCGGTATAAACCTTAAATATTAAATTTACAAACCAATATTGGGGTATTAAAAGCGTTATGGAAAAACATAACGCTTTTAATATTGATGAATACAGTATAGTTATAATTTAAGTGGAAAAGTTCTTTAAAACAGTTTATTACATAAAATAAGAAGGAGAAGGAATTTGAACATATATCGACATAATACAGTTAGAAATTGTTATAATATTATGTTATCATTATATAAACTGGATTTTTATTTATATGGGTAAAAAGTTAAATGA
Source organism: uncultured Clostridia bacterium (assembly GCA_937930535.1). Classification (GTDB taxonomy): domain Bacteria; phylum Bacillota; class Clostridia; order Lutisporales; family Lutisporaceae; genus CALGKJ01. The sequence continues at coordinate 11,717 of CALGKJ010000115.1, read as the reverse complement.
ATGGAGATGGGATTATGATTAACCGTGGGTCACTAAAACAGCTAGCTAAAAATCAATTAAGAGGAAATTGGGGCAGTGGGGTATTGGCTACTTTACTTTTCTTAGTAGTATCAGCACCAGCGGTCCTAATAGGACTTATACCAGTAATAGGAGGAGCTTTAACAATACTGTTTACTGCACCTTTGACTATAGGTATGCTGATCACCTATTTAAATCTTACTAAGAATGTTAGCCAACTGAATCCATCTGACTTATTTAAGGGCTTTAACATTTATGGAAAATCTGTAGGAATTGTTTTGTGGTATTCCTTATGGACTTTTTTATGGTCACTACTTTTTGTTATACCAGGAATTATAAAAGGCTTTGCATACTCTCAAGCTATGTATATTATAGCTGATAACCCGAATGTTAAAGTAAGAGATGCCCTCAAGATTAGTATGAAAATGACAAAAGGGTATAAATTCGATATTTTTATTATGTTTTTAAGCTTTATAGGATGGCAGATTTTAAATATGTTAACCTTCGGGATAGGTACTTTATGGCTTGTACCATACATGAATACTACCCTTGCAAATATGTATTTACAATTAAAGAAAATGAGTATAAAGAGCGGAGTTTGTACTGACGATGAATTTAATGGACGTGTATCCTTAACTTAGCTTATTTTAAACGTTTTTAAACAGGTTATGCATAATGGAAAGTACATTTTTCATAATGAAGAAGATAAACGCATTACACGTGCTGTTTTTAGAGTCGTAAAAGAAAACCTTGCAGATAAGATGTTCATAGTTAAATGGCTGGAAGAGTTGGGTGAATGTAAGTGTCAAAATAGCAGAAAACAATATATAGCAAGAGTAAACTCAAAAAATTTCATTCGCTGTCTATATTTTCAGCTAATTTATTATGATAATTCGTTAGATATTATTAATACTATAATTAAAGTTGAAGAAAAGTTAAACCGATTTCCTAAAAAGGAATAGAGCTGGTTATGTAGTATACTATATTATTTAAAGCTAAGCACCACAAAGGTGCTTTTGCTTATTTTGCATACTAAAGTAAAAACAATACATAAGGAGGATTTAATTTGGAAGTTTTAGTAAATGAGATGAAATCAGTTGCTGACGAAGTTATAGTAAGCTTTACAACAGAATTCGGCGCAGGAAGAGCATTTTGGATTGATAAAAAAAAGCCGGTAGTAAATCAGAAATATAATGTGGAACTTGATATAAGTGAGGAACTAATCTACGGAAAAGATATACAAACCAGCAAGGAAAAGACATTTTCCATTAACATAGATTCTGATGAAATAGTGATTACAGGTATACTGGAAAAGGTGTGGGGAGATGGCGTAGCCGACTTACGTTTTGGCAAGAGCTTAATACAAATAGAGATATCAGGTAAGAATCTTCCCAAGGGAGAATATGTGAGGCTAAGAACTGATAGTCTCGAAATGTATAATTCAAATTTGTAAGTCTAGTTAATAGTATAAAACAACCCTAGGGACAAGCCTTACATAAAGTACTATAGAGAAATAAATACAAAATTAAAAATATTTGTTGTTCGGAGGTAAGAATATGGAAGACAGTATCTTCTTAGTAGAACCCCATGAAGACTATAATGAAATGTTTGCAAGCATGATAAAAGAATATGAAGCAGCCGGAGAAATATTTTATTATAATATATATAAAGGTGCTTTGACAGATTTTGACGAGTATGTGCTAAAGCTTCGCAATTTCGCAAAGGGAGTCGACCTTATGGACGGTTGGGTTCCCATGCAGTCATACTGGCTGACTAACAAAGAAAAAACAATACTAGGCAATATTCGTATAAGAACGTCCTTTGACAGCGAATATGTTAGAAAATATATAGGTAATATCGGGTATGACATTTCGCCTTTATCAAGGGGGAAAGGACACGGAAAGCTTATACTAAAGCTGGGCTTGGAAAAAGCCAAGGAAATAGGTCTTGAAAAAGTATTAATAACCTGCAATAGAGAAAACCTCCGTTCAGCCAGAGTTATTGAAGCTAATGGCGGCATATATGAGTCAGATATATACGACGAAAATAATAACGAGTTTTTAAGAAGATACTGGATTCAGTTAAAATAAAATATGGAAGTGAAAATACTATGAGGCATCTGTTAGCAAAACAGCTAGGCTTAGAAATAAAAGCAATATCAGCCAAAACCCCCGCCTTATTATATGTAAACTATATAATAAGGGAATACTTTACAGTAGTGCATACCTATATCAGAAAAATAAAAGCATAACAGGAGGAATACTGATGAAACAAAGAATAACCATAGATAATCTTTTAGAGCTTTCACCATCACAAAAAGACAGACTTAACAGCATATGGATACCAGATGTATATGATTTAGCAGCGGCTTACATTTGCAGAGATGCAGAAAACGAGATATATGATATTATTGAGTTTGTTATTGGAGACATAATCCTTCAGGAAGCCTACGGGAGAAAATTCGTAAACATTACTTTGAGAAATATTAAATCCATGTATGACGATGATAACACAGCGGATGATGAAGAACTGCCAAATGAAGAAGCAGAGTATGAATTGCAAAATTTAGATATTGATTTGGAAAATGTGCATATGGATTTTGTTAACAAAAACGACTGCCTGCCATTATTGAATATTGGGCAAATGATGAAAATATTAAAAGAACAGGGCTACGGCAGCGGAAGCTTTTACATTGACATAAATAGTAATAACGACATAAATAGTGATAACCAAAATTGCGGTTTGGGAAGAGAAATAACACAATTCCTATCCTATGGCAGAGATTTTGAAGGCATTGAGATATGTGATGCTCTATGGGATGCAGTAAAAGCAGTATTGTAAGGGAAGGATAAAATAGAACATGATAGAAAAAATTGATATAACAAATGAGCAAGCCGCAGAACAAGTATTGGAGCTGCAAAGAAAATCCTACAAGATCGAAGCTGAAATAATTAACTTTTACCACATTCCGCCCCTTATAGAAACTTTAGAAGAGTTGATAAAGTGTAGCGAAAGCTTTTACGGATATTATTCTGATAATAATTTATGCGGAATAATTTCTTATAAAAAAGTGAAACAAGTTATAGACATACATAGAGTTGCCATTGATCCGAAACTCTTTAAGAAAGGAATTGCCCAAAAGCTGATATCATATATTGAAGCTTTAGACGAAAGCATGGAAAAAGCCATAGTATCAACCGGAGAAAAGAACATTCCCGCAATAAAATTATATGAAAAGCTCGGCTATAAAGCTATAAGAAAAATTAAAGCAGCAGAGAACCTTTATATTGTGTGCTTTGAAAAAATACTAATAAAATGATATTTCAGCATCAGTCTGCAATATACATGGCTGGTTTTCAAAATATAAGGCATTGTTATAAAAGAATTATTATGTATACATCATACAATATATATGCTAATATATTGAAGTGTGTTTTTAGTTTCGTGTTTTTTCAGTATAAGTGGAAGCTTATATTTCTAAATATAACGACCTAATGCCATTTATACCAAAGTAAGGATGGTGAAATAACTTTGTTAGTATATGTATTAAATTCATTTTCAAAGGATGCCAGCGGAGGAAATCCAGCGGGCGTTGTAATAGGACAAAGCAAGCTGACACTTCAGCAAATGCAAAGGACCGCAAAGGAAGCAGGTTTTTCAGAAACAGTATTTATTCAAGCTTCAAGCAAGGCAGATTATAGGGCAAGATTTTTTACACCAAATTCAGAGGTAGATCTATGCGGACATGCAACAATTGCAGCCTTTAACCTTTTACACAGATTAAAACTTATAAACCCCGGACAATATACTATGGAAACTATGGCAGGAATATTAAAAGTTGAAGTTGACCATAATAGCAGAGTATTTATGAACCAAGGTCTGCCAGAGTTTTATGAAAAGATACAGAAGGAAGTAATTCAAGATTGTTTTGATAATGAAGCTGACTTTATAGATGAAAATACACCTATACAAATTGTTTCTACAGGCTTAAAGGATATTATTGTTCCAGTAAAAAACCTTGAATTACTTTTATCCCTTAAACCCAAGATGGAAAAAATAATTGAAGTAAGTCGAAAATATAATGTAATAGGATTACATGTATATTCAAGGCAGACTTTTAACAACTCTACAGCCCATTGCAGAAATTTTGCCCCTTTATATGAAATACCAGAGGAATCTGCTACAGGAACATCAAATGGTGCATTAGCGTGTTATCTATGGAAATATAACGCATTAGAAGCGGACAAAATACACAATATTATATTTGAGCAAGGATACTGTATGAATAGACCCTCTGAAATTATAGCAAAATTAGAAATAAACCATAACAAAATAGCAGCAGTAAAAATAGGAGGAAATGCACTATTAGCAGGTCAAATAAACACTAGCTGCTAATTAATCGTATATAGAACTATAGAGTTTTTAGCTTAAAACTTAAATTATTCCAAGCTATATAGAAAGCAATAACCAGCCTATAAATAAGTTAAGTTTTATGGTTGCTTCCCTATATTCACTGTGAAACAAAAAAATTTTACAATCAGAAGGATTTATGACAGTCAATGTTAAATAAATATATATATACCTGTTTTAGGTAATAAGTATTGATTAATACGAGAAGGAGCAAGATTATTATGAAATATAAAAAAGAAATAATAGAATGGGTTATAACCATTGGGGCAGCGGCACTTATAGCATTTGTAATTAACATGTTCGGCGGCTTGGTTATAGTCGAAGGACAATCAATGAACCCCACATTAAATGACAATGATATGCTGATAAGAGTGGCGTATAGAGCAAATACACCAGACTATGGAGATATAATTGCATTTAAAACAGACCTGCCTCACCCATGGAAAATATACAGAGCACTAGGTGTAACCAAGGCACTTGTTAAAAGAGTTATAGGCTTGCCGGGGGATCACATATATATAGAAAACGGAGATGTATACCGTAATGAAGAAAAGCTTAATGAACCCTATCTAAAAGATGGCACCACAGATGGAAATATAGATGTTGTAGTTCCTCTGGGGCATCTATTTGTCATGGGGGACAATAGGTTGAATAGTAACGACAGCAGGCGATCTGTTATAGGCTTTATAGAGCTTGAGGATGTAATAGGAAAAGTGAAGTTTAAATTATTTCCTATAAAGGAAGCTGGTGCAGTAAAATAATATAGGACTGCCCTAAAGCATGCTTAATCATGCTTCAGGGCAGTCCTTGATTTATTATACGCTCCTATTTTTAAAATACTGATCTATTATATTTTCAGCCAGTCTTTTTTGTACATAAGCCTGTGTTACTAGCATTAATACAGATAGCAGCATTTCAGACAGCTCTTTGTTATCCTCCTGCATATTGAAGGTTTTTTCCTCAATAAAAGAAAGCTTAGTAGAAATATCAGAAGCTATATGATCAAGCTCTTTAGCCTTAACATCAAGAAATAATGAATAAATATCTGTAAGGGAAACCGTGGGCTCTCCTTTCTTCTCAATCCTCTCAAATATAGGAGAAAACAGGGTTTGTATATCATTAATAGAAAGAATTTGCTTTAAATAATATATAAGAATCAGCAATATCATGTGGTTTTTATCATATTTCTTATTCTTTGAAGGAAGCAGAACTTTGGATTTACTATAATTATTTATCATTGTCTTAGTAAGCAGCTTATCCTCATCATCTCTTTTTAGGTAGCTTAGCTTATTATCTATAAAGGTTGTAACCTGATCCATATAAAGATCTATATCTGGTATATCCTCAAGCCTGATATCCTTGCCATCAAGTATATCAGTCAGCATCTTCATAATAATATCACTACTGCTCAGCATATTTATCACCTCGCTCCTATTATAAACCAATAAACAATAATTAACAATGCATAACCTTAGCAGCATAAATTAATACTATATGAAAACCCTGCATAATAATACAAGATTTTCTTTTGTATAATACTGTATTGCATATAAAATCTCGATGTGTTACAATGATACTATAACACGTAGTAATTAAAACTACATGGATACATTTAATAAAAGTGAGGGGAAGTGTTAAAATGACATTAAAGGTAAAGGATCCTGTAAGCGGATTTTCACATTTAGCAGGAGCTGTATTATCAATTGTTGGGTTAATAGTATTAATAAAATACGCCATTGCAATAGGTAATATTTGGCATATAGTTAGCTTTTCAATATTTGGTGCAAGCTTGATTCTGCTTTATTCTGCAAGCAGTATATATCATTTAATAATAATATCAGAAAGAGGCATGAGTATTCTCAGAAAGATTGATCATATGATGATATATGTGCTTATTGCTGGTACATACACTCCCATATGCTTGATACCACTCAGAGGAGGCTGGGGCTGGAGCTTACTTGGTAGCATTTGGGGAATTGCTATGGCAGGTATAATTTTAAAAATATTGTGGTTCAATGCGCCAAGATGGCTTTATACGTTATTCTATGTCATCATGGGGTGGCTCGTTATTATTGCATTTCTTCCACTGATACGTACGGTACCCATAGGTGGAGTTATATGGCTCATTGCAGGAGGTATAATGTATACTTTAGGTGCTCTGATATATGGCACTAAATGGCCAAAAATAAAATCAAAGATTTTTGGTTTTCATGAAATCTTCCATATATTTGTTTTATACGGAAGCATGTGCCATTTTATTCTAATGTTCAGATATATACTTTACCTAAGGTAGTTTTCTGAGTTTAAAAGTGCTTACATTATTGCCTTGAAGTTTTAGGGAATAAATGGTATAATTCTCAACAGGATACATGGGAAGTAAAGGAGGTCGCGAACATGAAAATGATATTAGAGCTATCATTTAACGTAAAATCAAAAAAATATGTACCACGACCTGCGTTAGTGAATTGTTATAACGATTTATGACCTTTGATATAGAGATTAGCAACTCTTAACGAAAAATATTTTGAGTTTTAGAGTTGGGTATCTATATAATATTTTAGGAAATAACCGCAGGTATTTTGAGTAACTCTCAAACCTGCGGTTTTATTTTTCAAAAAACACAAATATATAAAAATCTAAATATAAGGAGTGGTAAGGTGAGTCTGATAAAACTGGCAGTTTTATAAAACTATAATTTGGAGGGGTTAAGACATGAAGAAAATTGAGGTTATAGAGTATAGCCCTATTTATGCACAGTCTATTGCAGAAATGTGGAATAAAAGTGGGGACAATTGGGGTGGGAGCAATACTGTAGTTACAGAACAGAATATATTAGAGGAACACGAGGGAGCGGCTCATTTAAGTGTATTTTTAGCCTTAGATAATAGGGATGTAGTAGGCTATTGCAGCTTTTCAAAATATGCTGAAGATGAGGGCGCATTATATATACCACTGCTAAATGCAAGACCTGATTATCATGGACAGGGCGTTGGAAAAGCATTGGTGCTGAAAGCTGTTGAAAAAACCATAGAGTTAGGGTGGCCTAGACTGGATTTATATACTTGGCCGGGAAATACAAAAGCAGTACCTCTTTACAAAAAATGCGGATTTTTCTGGGAAAGAAGAGATGATACTACACATCTTATAAATCTAATACCATATGCATTAAATACCGAGGCAGTAAAAGACTTTTTTGAAACAGCTCATTGGTATGAAGACTCCAAAAGACACATTGAATTAAAACCTGATGGAAAATCAGAAAATGAATTTGATTATTTTGAGTACAGTTGGGAAAAAAACGGCAAAAACCTCAGGATGGAATTTGAAAGGAGAGGCAGAGGGCTTAGACTTATCGAAACAGATGATTACCTGATTAAAGCTACTGTAGAAAACTTAAAGCTGGTTTTTGGCAAGAGCTACAAGGTATATTATGACATCATAAATAAATCAGGTAACCCACTTTCTATAGAAATAAAAGGGGCTGATAATAAAAATATAAAATACAGCTTCGAAAAATCTATTGAAGTGGCTGACAGCCAGAAGCTAGTAGGAGAATTCAGAGTTGATGAAATCCATGAAGAGCAAAGTGAATGGAGAACTCACCCTGTGGTTAGTACGGAAATAATAATAAACGGAAAGAAAGCTCAATTTAAAACAGGCATTGTACCTAAGCATCCTGCTAAGATTTCTATGGTTGTACCACATAATAGAGGTACTTTAAATGAAGCAGCAACGGCTTACATAGATATTGAGAACAATATAAATCAGTCTGTATCCTTTGAATTTGAGCTTTTGGATAATAAAAACATAACCTTTTTAAATAAAAAAATGAATATTAAAATGGAACCATTGGAGAGAAAATCAGTAGATCTCACGTATATCCTAAAAGATTTCTGCTTATATAAAATTAACGCAGAGATAAAAGCGATATTTAACAATGAAGCAATAAGCTTTAAAAAAGAGCTGACAGGAATTTTTAAAGGCTATAGCAATGCATTCGGTGGTGAAACCGAGGATTGCTGGTTTATGACCAATGGAAATACCATATTTAAGCTTAAGAAATTCGACAATGAGCTTACTCTAAAAGCTGATATTGATGATGAGTACGGCACTTTTATAATGTATCCAAAGCTAGGCAAACCTTTCTCTACAGAGTTTTCAAGAATAAAGCCCCACAAGGTCAATATATATAACAGCAATAATTTTATAACTATGGATGCATATTATAGATCAGAGGATTTTAAAAATATTGAATTTAAGACTATAGCAAAATTATATACAAACGGAATTTTAGAGCATTACTATGAAGTATCAAATACCTCACAAAAAAGTACCAGCAGTGAAATGTGGATAAATGATAGTATATTTAATGAACTTTATAGAACAGTAATACCATATGAGGGAAGGTACATAGAAATTGATAATTCATTTTATGGACAGATGGACTTTTGGGATAGCAGTAAGCTTACAGAAAATTGGATATTCTCAAAAAGCCATAAGATAAGCCGAGGTATAAGCTGGGGGAAAAACAGCAAAGCAGTGTTTGAAGGTTGGTTTATGCGGCTAGAAAATAATATAGGAATACTTAACGCAAATGAAACAAAAAGGACAGAAGCAGTTTACTGGGCTGTTGGAGCCTTTGAAAATTGGAAAAATTTCAGAGAATTTGCATTGAACAATTCAAATTCGCAAAATTTACAGATATCATCACACTTTGACTTTGTAATCAATAATAATAATCCTTTTGTTAACAACTGCTTTAATATAGACGTGATGGAAAGAAAGCTTGCGTATTTTAATGGTAGCCTAAATATTCGCTCCAAATATAATAATATATCAGCTTCAAAAAGCTTCAAGGAAGAACAGAAGGAAACCAAAACTAATTTTGATTGCTCAGTAGAATATAGCAAAGCAGTGGATAAAATTACACTAAGTGTTGATTTTGACGATATAGAATTTGAAAAGCATAAAACAATCTTTATTAAAAATGACAACACTATTAATACAGTAGTTTTAAAAGAAGAAAATATGGATGTCCATGTCATCGATAATGGAGCATTAACCATTAAAGCCGCAGCACAATTTTCAAATGCAATATTCTCCATAAAATATAACGGCAGTGAGTGGCTGGATTCATCTTTTCCTACTCCAATACCTAAATCCTGGTTTAATCCATGGACAGGAGGCATAGATACAAGACCAAACCGTTTTATGCCTGCGTCAGCGGCATTAGAAGAAAGAGAAGTTACCTTTGCAGAACTAAAAGACAGTGTAGGAAATCTATGGAAAGGTATAAAAACTTCATTAACTATAGAGAAAAATCAAACATACAAAGGGCTAAAAATAAATCAATACTACATGCTTCTTCCAGGAGTCTCTGTTCTTTGTTATATATCGGAATTTATCCAAAATACTGGAAAATACTTTGACGATTTAGAATATGTGAATTTTTCATTCTTAAAGGCTGGTGAGGATATAACAAAATGCTGGGTTAAAGTAGCTGACGGAAATGGTGAAGTAGTAAAGCATAAATGCGGAAAGGTACGTCAAGACATACATACGTCAACTTTCCTGCAATATGGCTCACAGGAGCGAAAGGATAAAATTTGCGTTGTAACCGATACTAAAGATATACACCAAATTGCATTTGCTAATAACCAAATAATTGCTAGCTTGATTGTAGATAGAATTAATATTAAGGATGGCAGCAGTGTCTTTACAAGACCAGTATTCTTTATATTGGGTGAGGAAGAGTTTGAGTACACATCACTAGCAGATTTATTAAAAATACGTTTTTGCACAGCGGGAGAGAATAGATGAAAATAATTGACGCACACCTTCACTTCTCTAATATTGAAAGTTTCAAAAAAACAGCAAAAGAAATATCATATTTAAATTATTCCTTAGAGGGGTTAAATATAGAGTTTCAAGAATGCGATATTGTAGCAGGGATTGCAATGGGTCTATCAGAAAGTAAAACTGGGGATTTTCCAGATTATACCGCTGAAAACCCGATGCTTTTAGATTTAAATGAAAAAACTCCAGACAATTTGTATTGCTGTGTAGGTATTAACCCTTTTAGATTAAAGAGTGAGGATAAAAATAAAGAATTAGACAAGATTGAAGCAGCATTAAGAAGCAGCAAAACTGCTGGAATAAAAATATATGCAGGCTACTATCCCTTCTATGTTTATGACAATATATACGGACCGATTTATGAATTAGCCATCAAATATAATCTGCCTGTTGTAATTCATAGCGGTGATACATACTCAGAAAGAGGACTTCTAAAATATTCTCATCCCTTAAATGTAGATGAGCTTGCAATATCATATAGAAAAATTAATTTTATAATAGCTCATTTTGGCGATCCATGGATTATGGATACAGCCGAAATAATAAGAAAAAACCATAATGTTTACGCTGATTTATCTGGTTTGATAGTGGGAGATGTTGAAAACGTCAAAAGGTTCAGCAATGAAAGGCTCTTTGTAGACCATATAAAAAGAGGCTTGGTCTATACAGATAATTATCAAAAAGTGCTATTTGGCTCAGATTGGCCATTAGTACAAATCAAGCCTTTTATAGAGTTTGTAAAACAGCTAATACCTGAAAAATATTATGATTATGTTTTTTGCAACAACGCTTTAAATGTTTTTAAACGCATAAATATAGAGTAAATGCTTTCAAAAGAAAAGTGCGATATAGGGTTTTAGCTTAAAACTTAAATTATAACAAGCTAAAAACCTAGGAGAGAAGTGATACCTAACCCATGAACAAGTTAAGTTTTATGGTTGCTTTCCTATATATCAGCCAAATTCAAATATTGTACTTTTCTTTATTTCAAAATATTATCGTCAAATATGATATATATATAGAAGAAAAAACTTATATTTGGATAAATATGCGAGAATTTTTAAAAATATATGATTTCTCATGCATAAAATCATATATTACTGCAAATAAATAGAGTTGTAATTAAATATATACAAAATAGAGAGATAAAATTAGTATTATAAAGTATATACATGATAATCGGCAAACATTGTCGAATTTAATAGAATATTGTACTATACACACATATGTAGTTATGGTATATTAATATCTGCCCCTGAGAGAAATAAAAACACAGGCGGCAGACAAAAAAATAAAAAACATGTTGACATCAAATAAAGTTTATGTTAACATAGTAAAGGTCGGCGGTGAGCGAAACACTTCGAAAGCGAAGAGCAAGAGAACAATAAGCGAACCAAGACAAGTGGTCTTTGAAAACTAAACAGTGTAAGAGA
>CALGKJ010000114.1 GCA_937930535.1 uncultured Clostridia bacterium | reverse complement strand
CCCAACCTCTTACACAAAGGCATCCTTTGTATCTTCTCCTTAAAAGATACAAGTGTCTCTTCTATCACCTTATCTCTATCCATGATTCGTTCCACGCTCTGGTAGTCATCTTCTGTATGCTCCCATAGAGTTATATACCCTATTTTGTGTAATGTCAGAACAAAGGTAACATTACATTCTATCCTTATAGGCTCTGGATCTGTGGGTATATCATAGTCTGTGTTAGCTTGTGTATAGGAATATGGTATCTTTCCGATTCTTTCATCGTAGACTATTATGTTATCTCTATCCTCACTGCCTATTAAGAATAAACCTATTCTTTTGGCTGTATTTATTCTCATATGCCATTCTGTTTCTGCTGGTTAGCAGTCTAGATATTGCATGCCACATATTGAAGCAGTTGCTTCTCTGTAGTCTGAAACTTCGTACATTGAGCCATCAACATTTGTATCACTAGCTTTTCTGTTGGATCTTTTATTATATTGCCTCTATTATCCTTTATTATATTTAACATATATACTTCTTCCCTTCTATCGTTTACTGCTCTGTTATGCCCTATGTCAGCTTATTTTCTATATGGCATCATTAATTAAGCTTTTGTGAAACTTATATAAAGAATTATTTTTCTTAATTCTAAGATAAGAATATTTTCATTATTATTTTTCATTCCATCAAAGAATACCTCCTGCCAAATTATCCGTAATCTGCTTCTATGGCGTTGACCCATAGGATGATAGCTTAACATTTGCTGGTATTAGTGAGCCATTAAAAACTCTTATTTCTATTGCATCTCTGGTTTCAGCAACAAAGGGCTGTAGGTTTAAGCTTCTGTATCTGTCTCTTCCTATACCGGCTTCTCTAAAGGCACTTCTAACGTAGCTAGTGTCTTCCTGCTGCGGCAGTGCTGCTGATATTCCTCTTCTCAAATCATCAGCTGAGCTTGCAGCATATCTTGTGTTTCTGAAGGCTCCAAGCTCTCCTCCTGAGAATCTGAATATTGCTTCTTCTGTTCCGCTGAAGGCTTTAAATAGTCTTTTCCAACGGTTTCTCTTTCCAGCTTCCACTTTCCTGTTGCTACTTGTGAGTGATAGCCTTGCATTCTAGGAGCAGCACATATGTTGGAGATACCCCGGATAGTTTTGGCTTTGGTTTGTTCTGCAACCTTACCCAGCATATAATGCCTGATGCAGTTTCTGTTCGTCAGACCAGAAGTTTGCATCCAGCTTCCTTCAGATTCCATCTCACGATGGACACCCTTGCTCTTGGCTATGTGCTTGGCACTATCAACCCGCAACTCGGGACTTTCACCCATTAGATTGTGCCCATGCTGGGCGCGCAAAAATAAAGGGGCTGTCGCACTAAATAAAATAGTGTGCAGCTCCTTTTTAATGCATAAAATAAATCCCAAGCTTCTACAAGTTTGGGATTTATGGTAAAATATATGTATGCAAAAACAAAATATTTTACATAAGAATTATACAATTAATCAAGGATCAATTAAAACTTCCATTAAATATCGATTGTATAATCCCAGATAATGATTCAGTGCGTTTGCTAAGTCAATTTGTAGAGGAGATGGATTTAACCGATTTATACTCGACTTATTCTCGTATTTGGGAAAATCAAGCAAACCCACGTAAGATGCTGAAGATTGTACTATATTCCTACATGAACCACAATTACTCATCTCGTTTAATGGAGACTTCCTGCAAACGTGATATCAACTTCATGTATCTGCTTGAAGGTATGTCAGCACCCGATCATTCGACCTTTGCAAGATTTAGAAGCCTTCATTTTGCTCTATGTTCAGAAAGGATTATGCCAGAGATGACAAACTTCTTTTATGATATTAAAGAGATATCTGGAGATGCCATATTTATTGATGGAACAAAGATAGAAGCTTGTGCAAATAAATATACCTTTGTATGGAAGAAGGCTGTTTCAAAGAATCTTGAAAAGCTTAAGGAATATACTCAAAAAATGTATATTTGCGGAGAAAGAAACAGCTACTCTAAAACTGATAATGATGCCACCTTTATGCGTATGAAGGAAGATGCTATGGGGAACGGACAGCTAAAAGCAGGATATAACGTACAGTACGGAGTAGATTCCGAATATATTACATGGCTTGCTGTCGGACCACAGCCAACAGACACAGTAACGCTTATTCCATTTTTAGAAAGCATGAAAAAACACCTTAAATTCAAATACAAAAAAATAGTTGCAGATGCTGGATATGAGAGCGAAGAAAATTATGTTTACTTAAAAAATAATGAACAATTGTCATTCATTAAACCTGCCAACTACGAAATATCTAAAACAAGAAAATACAAGACAGATATCGGAATTATAGATAACATGGAATACAATGCTGATGGCGATTATTATGTATGCAAGAACGGAAAACGCCTATTGTACAGTAATACTATCAAGAGGAAAAGCAAGACAGGCTACCAAAGTGAAAAAACCATATACACCTGTGAAGAATGCAGCAATTGCCTCTATAAGAGCAAATGCATTAAAGGAAACAACTGTAAAAAGCCATTAGAGGATCGAGTTAAAAATATCGAAACTTCAAAGATATTTAATGGCTGTAGAAAAGAAAATCCAGAACGTATCTTGACTGACGAAGGTTGCAAACTAAGGATGAATCGCAGCATCCAAGCAGAAGGTTCTTTTGGGGAATTGAAGCAGGATATGAGCTTCCGAAGGTTTATGTGTAAGGGAAAACAAAATGTGCTTGCTGAAAGTATTTTACTGGCAATGGCACATAATATAAACAAGTTGCACAACAAAATTCAGTCTGGAAGAACAGGAACTCACCTTTATGCATTAAAAGAAAGTGCGTAAATTTTGAATTTCAAAGCATAAAATTCTTTAAAAAGCTATTGAAACCAATGGCTTATTAAGTTGTACACTTTTTTAGAATTTAAGAAGTCATATTTACAAAAAAACTTCAAATATGTCGTTTATCAGGAAAAAAAGGAGCTGTGCACAGCTATTTTTTAATAGCGACAGCCCCTTTTAATAACGTAAATACATGTCAGTTTATATTTATTTACTGTGTTAATTTCCTCTGTCTGCCAGTATGATCTATGTAATAGTTTTCCTTCAAAATAAGCTCTGATATCGGTACTATTTCATAGCCTTCACCTTGAAGCTTATCAAGAATAATAGGTAAAGCATCTTTTGTGTAAGTTGCATTGTTATGGAATAAAACTATAGAGCCATTTTTGACCTTTGAGCATACTCTATTTACAATGGCATCTACCCCATAATCCTTGTAGTCCAATGAATCCACATCCCATTGTATTGTTTGGTAGCCCATATCCTTTGTTACGGCAATAAGTCTGTTATTATAGTCCCCAAAAGGCGGCCTGAATAATGTGGTAGGCTTCCCTATTAAGGCTTCAATTTTATCAGAGGTTGTTTTCAACTCTGCTATCATCTGGGATTCCGATAGTTGGGACATCTTAGGGTGTTTAGCTGAGTGATTGCCTACTTCATGCCCTTCTTCATGTATCCTTTTTACCATATCAGGATATTTATCAACCCAGAAAGCTACCAGAAAAAATGTGGTTTTTACATTATGCTCCTTTAGTGTTTTTAGTAAATCCTCTGTGTAGTCTGAACCCCAAGCGGCGTCGTATATTATACAATGAAAGGATTTTGAAAATTATACTGTATAACTACCCTCATATCCTCAAATATCTCAATCCTCTTAATAAGCTTTACCAAGATTTGCTTATCTATGCTTTCAAAGGTAATTATTTCTCTAATGATTTCCAAAAATCCTTCTTTATCCTTACACTGTTCCTCTGTTTTATGCTTTTCTGCCAGCAGCTCATTCAGCTTAGCCTTTAGCTGCTCCATATCGCTTTCAAAGGAACCTTTCAGCATTACAAACTCTTCCTCAGTGATGATGTTATTCAGCTTATCCATATAAAGCTGCTTCAAATTCTTTGGTACAGCTTCCAGCTTCTTTTCAAGCTTTCTAATCTCATTATCATATTTATTAACTATAGGCTTCTGCTGCTCTGATGCATCTGCTAAGCTCATAAGCTTCTCGTGATCGAGTATCTTCTTTGCTATATTCTTAAGCTCAGATATAACATACTCCTCAATATCATCTGCCTTTACTGCATGTCTTGTACAGGCACTAAACCTTTTGTATTTTGTACACACATACTGTCTCTTACATTCTCTTTTTTTGGTGTAATAATTACTATAGGTCATACGAGTACCACAATCACCGCAATAAAATATACCAGTCAGCAGAATCGTATTCTTTTTCTCATGGGATATATTCCTTGACTTTAATTTTTGTACAGCCTCGTACACCTCTTTTGACACAACAGCTTCATGGGTATCGTCAACTACTATCCACTTATCCTGGGGCAGCTCTATCTTCTTACCCACCTTATAGCTGATGGTCTTTTGTCTGCCTTGTGCCAAATTGCCTGCATATGTGGGATTAGAAAGCATTTTTCTAATAGAATCAGGAGTCCATCTATCAAAATTCACCTTGTGAGGATTTGAATAATTTGAATTCTCTCGCTTATACCTTGCAGGATTAGGTATTCCTTCATCTGTCAGTGCTTTGGATATTTTGGTATACCCCATGCCCTCAAGATACATGTCAAATATTCTTTTGACCACTGGTGCTGTTACCTCATCAATTATAAGCTTGTTCTTGTTATCAGGGTCTTTTTTATAGCCATAGGGAGCAAAGGCCCCTATATGCTCTCCTGCTTTTTTCTTTGCCTCGAAGGCATCCCGAACCTTTTTGGATATATCCTTGGCATACAGATCATTGATAACCGCCTTAAATGGAGTAATATCCAAGCCGGCACTTTCCTCATAGGTATCTATACCATCACTGACAGCTATATATCGTATATTGTTCTCTGGAAAAAACTTCTCAATGTAGTGTCCAGTCTCAATATAATCTCTGCCAAGACGAGACATGTCCTTTGTTATTATACAATTTATTCTTTTGTGCTTAGCATCCTCAAGCATCCGCTTAAAGCCCGGACGCTGAAAGTTCGTACCAGTATAGCCATCATCTATATACTCGTCTATAATGTCCCAGCCTCTCTCTAAGGCATAGGACATAAGAAAAAGCCGCTGATTGGCTATACTCTCTGATTCCTTGTCACCTTCATCCTCTCTGCTAAGCCTTAAATACAATCCTACCTTATATTTGCTGTTACTATCTGATTTAATTGCATTATACATACAAAACCCCTCGCTCCCGAAAGGCTGCTTGCAAGCTTCATTATATCACAAGCAGCCACACCTATCATGCGATTTTCTTTATCTTGTTTTTTACCACTTCCTCCATCAGCTCCTGCAAGGTCTTACCTGTATCATCAAACACCGATGTTATTACAAGCTTTGTATTATTCTTCATAGCCATACACCCCCATATTGATATATGTTAATAAATATTAAGACAATCTCTTATGTAGTACAGCAGACAAGCTGTATTGTGATGCTACTGCTTGTACTTTTTTGCAAAATAAAAGAAGCTTGATTGTTCAAGCTTCGTTATTTGAATTCTTTATTTACTTTATCAGCATGCTCCAATGCCTTTAAGATTTCTGTATTTTCAGCTACTCATCAGTTTATACTATAATATTTATTTACCGCCTTTTACAACTCTTAACTCTATTTCCTGATTATCTACCTTTGAGCTGATATCGTCAACCTTTTCTTCTAGGGTTGTGAGCTTTTCATAAACTACCGTATAGCCATCCAGTGCAGCTTCTACTTTAGGAGCTAAATCATTTTCCAACTTTGTTACTTGATTGCCTACGGTTCTTATTTCTTCTCTTAATGCTTTTTCTACTTTGTCAACTTTGTCACCTACGTTTTTTATTTCATTTTTTAAATCAGCATACATCTTACTCATTAGATCAAATAATTTATCTTCCAATACGCTCACCTCTCCATTGGATATTATACCATATTTCTTTTTTATATACATACAGCTTAGACTAATATATTTAAGATTTATCGGAGCCTAATATCAGAGTACATTATTTGCCCTTTGAAATTTTCTTTATAAAGATAGCGAATAGTAATAAATTTAGTATTTATTTTTTCTGCATATGTACTTTTAAGAATAAGAGTATGCTTATACCCCTCTGGCATTAGGAGAGTATATTCATATTTATCGTTAACTGGGTTATATACCACATCTACTATCTCTACCTTTTCTTCTTTCTCTGCTGTGGCTATTACTCTATGGTCTTTTATATAGTTAAATGTATATCTACATGCACCATATGCCCCAATGCATACATCAACACTGATTAGTAAAAGAAGAATTATTATAACAATTGCTAACGTTCCTAATACAATTGAGGTAAATTTTGATTCCCCACACCATCTAACTATTAAATCCATAATACCAAACAATATTAAACAAACAACTAAAATAATTATCTTCACAGTATCACCTCTTTTGTAAAATAAAAAGAAGCCCGATACTTTCGAGCTTCCTGATGATTATATAGCAATAATCACACCTTATGTAAAACAGATTCTAAATTAATTTCAAGGTCCGAGAAAATTGAAACTTTAATTTTATCTTCTTCTGAATATATTTCTGGTCTCCCATATCTATCATCGGACTGCAATAAAAATACGCTTACAAGTTTTTGGTCAGGCTCTACAATCCAATATTCCTTTACTCCAGCTTTTTCATACTTATTAAACTTTATAAGCTTATCGTTTTTGCCTGTGGATGGAGACAATATCTCAATTATCATATCTGGAGAACCTTTGCATCCTCTTTCATCAAGTTTGGAATTATCACAAACAATAGTCATGTCAGGCTCAACTACGTTCTTAATATCATTATCATTTTTTTCAACATCCAGTCTTACACAAAATGGAGCATGATAAACTTTACATGTCTTCCCCTGCAAATAGTTTGCAAATTGTCTATATAATTCTCCTGAAACCTCTTGATGTATTCTTGATGGTGCCGCTTGCATATATGGTATCCCATCAAGAATTTCCCATCTTTCATTTTCATCCCAAGTCAAGTAATCTGAATATGAATATTTTTTTTCTGATTTAGACGCAAACAATCTATCTTCCAATACGCCCACCTCCCCTTCTTGACTATACTATATATACTATTTGCCGCCTTTTACGACTCTTAATTCTATTTCCTGTTTATCTACCTTTGTGCTTATATCATCAACCTTTTCTTCAAGTGTTGTGAGCTTTTCATATGTGAGCTTGTATCCATCATAAAGACTGCTAATATCATTTTTCACTTCATGCTCAAGTCTGGTTAATTGATTAGATAAGTTATCAACTTTTTGGTTAAGACTATCAAATTGTTTATTAGTATCTTCTTTAAATTCAAGCATTTTATTCTGGAGTCCATCAATTTTCCCTGTTAATTCACTATACATCTTACTCATTAGATCAAACAATTTATCTTCCAATACGCTCACCTCTCCTTTTGATATTATACCATATTTCTTTTTTATATACATGCAGATTAGAACATATTATTTTATAGCTTTTAATGTTAAAAAAACAAATCATGCCACTTTAGTCCCCCATATATGCTTCTACTTCGTCCTAGCTTTCCTAAGAAGTAATCAGAACCGATTGCTTCTTTTTTTACTTCCTGATCCAAAGTTACGTTAATAGCTCCTGCTGTGAATGATTTTGAAGTTAATTGATTTGATCTAAAGCGAGGTATATTTTCCCCGCCAAGGTGCTTGCAGAGGTTACCGCATTTTGATTCGCACCTTATGTAATACCTGCAATTTAACAGACATTGGAGCTTCTTTTCACGCTGCATTGATATTTTTCTTGTCATATTGACACCTCCACAGTTTGATTTTCTTCAATTTAAAAGGAAGCCCGATATTTCCGAGCTTCCTGATGGGCGCACTTATCCCCTTGTTACATTTTTTATTGTTTTATTAACGTTTTTTTGATCAAACTCAACTGCGTTCTAACTGTACCGTTACTAATGCCTAATTCTTTGGCTATCTTAGCTGGCTTTAAACCTTGCTTATATAATTGATATATAGATACCTGCTGTTTCGTAAGCTTGGGCGGTATATCTTGACTTAGCTTGTCCTTATATTTCCTTATCTTATCTATTGCATTTGTATAAGTTAAATATGTAGTAATAGGCTCTATCCCAAGCTTATCCGCAACTTCCTTATACGAATACTGTTGTCGCAGCTCCACAACTTCCCTCTGTCTTTCGGTTAATCCAGCCTGCTTAACATCTTCCTCTGATAAAGCGGCATACTCATACTTTGTCAGCTCCCAAGTCTTTGCGACCTTTTCTTTCATGTCCCTTTCAATCTCTCTAGCTATGGCTAAATCTACTTTGTCGGCTGTATCTTTGACAGGCTTGCTGTTCTTTTGGTTTACATATCTACTTATAGCTTTATGATCCTTACGTGCTGATACATGTATATCCATCCATGTGGAGAATTTGCTTGCTTCACTGTGCTGTACCAATTCTGCCATCATCTGCACCTTCCTTTTGGTTATTTTCACTATAGCCCATATTCCTTGAGTTTCTCCAGTTGTTTCAGTGCAACATCTATACTGAACTCATGTGCATCTAATTGCTCTTTATATATGGATTTTGATATTTCATTTATTTTCTCAATCAGTATTCTATATCTAATGAGCTGTTGCTCTATTTCATCAGTCTTATATGAATCCTGCAATCTGATATAATCTTTGATATAGACATACATGTCCTTACAAATAGTGCTGAAAAACGTACGTATTTTCAATATCTGGGGTTTAGTCTCTGTGATTCGTATTATTGATTTAAGAA
>CALGKJ010000113.1 GCA_937930535.1 uncultured Clostridia bacterium | reverse complement strand
CTCAATCTCCCCAAGCTCTATTCTGTAGCCTCTTATTTTAACTTGATGGTCTTTTCTTCCACGGAACTCAATAAATACTTGCTCAAGCTCCTTATCATAAAGTAATACACCATGGTCCCCAGTCTTATAGATTCTGCCTAGCTTTGGATGATTTATGAAGGCAGCATCTGTTCTTTCCTTATTATTCATATATCCTTCAGCAACACCTACTCCGCCTATATACAGCTCTCCCTCTACGCCTAAAGGACATAATTCCATTTCGTAGTTGAGAACATAGAAGGTTTGGTTAGCCATAGGCATTCCGTATGGTATACTCTTCCATGATTCTTTTACTTGATTTATAGGATAGAAAATTGACCATATTGATGCTTCTGTAGCACCCCCAAGACTTATTACTTCTGCATTTGCAAAGTAGTGCTTTATTTTTTCCGGCAATTTGATTGGTATCCAGTCTCCGCTGAGCATTACCAGCCTTAAGCTTGAATTATCGAAGTCACTGTCAACATTTTCAACCATCATATCCATAATAGCAGGTACTGAGTTCCATATTGTTATTTGATTCTCATTCATTATTCTAATAAGCTCAGTAACATCTCTTTGATCTTCCACTATAACTAAGGCTGCACCTGATCCTAATGCACCGAATATATCATAAACAGAAAGATCGAAGCACATTGAGGATAAGCCTATTACTCTATCATCCTTATTTACATTAAACATACGATTAACATCAATTATTGTATTGCAGGCAGCTCCATGTGCTATTACAACACCCTTTGGTCTTCCTGTACTTCCTGATGTGTATATTACATAAGCAATATCCTCAGGATGGCTGTTTGCATCTACATATTCAGATGAGTACTGCTCCAGATTTTGTTTTGCATAAAAATCTGGTTCAAGAATAAATTTGCAGCCGCTGTTTTCCATAATGTAGGCTCTTCTATCTTCTGGATATTCTGGATCTACAGGTACATATGCTGCTCTAGCCTTTACAATACCCATTACATTAACTATTGTCTCTATACATCTTTTTGCCAGTACTCCGACAAATTCGTTTTTGCCTATGCCTTGTGCTCTTAGATAGTTAGCCACTCGATTGGATCTCTCATCTAGCTCCCTGTATGTTATACTTTCATCCTTATATATAACAGCTGCATTATCTGGTATTTCTTTAGCCTGCTTAATAAACATATCATGAAGTGTAGTCTGCGGTATATCCTGCTCAGTATCATTATATTTTTCAACTATCTCTATGTCAGAGTCATTTGCTTCTATTTTGTTTGCTGTATCTCCAAGCAGTGAATCAAGCAGCCCTGTATACTCCTGGAACATATAATTGATAGTAGCTTCTTCAAATAAATCCTCTACATAGTCCCATACAAGTATAAGGTTTCCGTTTTCCTCAGTTGCCTGATGATCTACATATACCTGTGAGGTTTGCGTTATAGCGGCTCTGACCTTGCTTTCGTCCTGTAATCCGTTTTTCAGCTCCTTGTTTTCCATAAGCATACTTGTAAATACCACTGGCATAGCTGCTTTGTTTCCAAGGTTTTTATTTCTGGATATATCTCTTATAAAGTCTACTCCATCATAATGTCTGTGCTCTAATGCATTCATAAGAGTTTTTTGAACATTTTCTGTTCTTTGCCAGAATGAAGCTTCTGGTGTTAAGTCAATATCAAGCAGTATAACTGATGTAAAGTCTCCGATTATTTCTCCTACATTTTCATGGAATGGATAGCGATTAAATACTGTTAAATTTATAGCTAGTTTCTGTTGATTGCTCCAGAAGCCAAGTACATGTGAATAAGCACTTGCCAATAAAGCTGATGGTGTTATTTTGTTTCCAAAGGCTTTTTTCTTCAGATTATCCCAAACCTGCTTATCAACTACTTTTCTTAGTCTCTTAAAATGCGGCTTGCCTACTTCTGCTGGATCAACCTTAAGAGGTAAGGCAGGAGCCTCCGGGAAGTCCTCCAGCTTGCTTAACCAATAAGCTTTATCCTGTTTGAATTTATCTGAGGACTTAAATTCCTTTTGTGCTATGATGTAGTCTCTGAATGTAAATTCCAATTCAGGCAGACTGGCATCAATATTCTCATAATATGCTTGTATTTCTTTAAATAGAATCTGTATACTGCTGGCATCAGCAATAAGCATGTCCAAGCCGACCAGTATGCAGCTAGTAGTATCATCCATTTTGTAGGACTTAAGCTCAAATAGAGGCCACTCATCAGCTTTGAATATATGATGAGACATTCTTTGCCTTTCTGCTGCAATACATGCTTCCTTGGATTCTGTGTCCATTGCTGCTAAATCAGTCATTTGTATTTTGTATTCAGGCACTTCTTTCAGTATCTGCTGCTGCCCTGTAGGAAGTACTATAGCTCGAAGCATAGGATGGCGTTTGATCAGCTTATTTAATACTTTATTAAATCTTTCTATATCCATCTTTGTTTCCATTTCCATGTACATATGAGTGGATATGCCGCCCATTTCAAACTTTTCGTCACGTCCCATCAGGTAAGCCATTTGTACTTCTGTAAGCGGGAATGTTTCAAACATTTTATCCGGTTCTGGCTGTTTTTGCGGATATATGTTTTTCTCAGCTTGTTTACCTTCACCATTTGTCATAAAGTCAGCTAATAAAGCAATTGTAGTATTATTCATGAAATCCCCGATGCTTACGTCAATATTAAGCTGATTGGAGATTTTCGCACTAATCTGCATCATTGAGATTGAATGTCCGCCAAGACTAAAGAAATTATCATTAATACCTATTTTTTCAATTCCAAGAACCTCTGACCATATCTCAGCCAGCTTTTTTTCCAGCTCAGTGTTTGGTGCAACATACTCTGTACCTGTGTTTATGTTTCCAGTGGGTTTTGGAAGAGCTTTTCTGTCTATCTTTCCGTTAGGTGTCAAAGGTATCTTGTCAAGCTGCACAAAGTATGATGGTATCATATATTCCGGCAGCTGCTTTGATAAGAATTCTCTAATTTGCTGTATATTAAGCTCTTGAGCACATACCATGTATGCACACAGATATTTTACTCCAGCTTGTTCTTCTCCTGCTACAACAACAACTTCCTTTACGCCATCATATTTCTTTAGTTGTGACTCTATTTCACCTAACTCAATTCTATAGCCTCTTACTTTAACCTGATGGTCTATTCTTCCCAAGAACTCAATATTGCCATCAGGCAGCCATCTTGCAAGGTCTCCTGTGCGATATATTCTGTCTCCTGCTGCCAACTCACTATTAATTGGATTCTTCACAAATTTTTCTGCTGTTAATTCCTGTCTGTTAAAATAGCCTCTTGCCAAACCGTCTCCGCCTATACACAGCTCACCTGGAATTCCTACAGGCTGAACTCTATTTTGTTTATCTAGTATATATATCTGTGTATTGGCAATTGGTTTTCCTATATTAAGCTCATTATCACCAGTTACTTCCTTTAATGTAGACCATACAGTTGTTTCTGTAGGTCCATACATATTAAAGGTTCTTCCCTTATACTGCTTGTTTATATCGTCCTTTAGAGCTTCCGGCAATGCCTCTCCGCCTACAAGTACCAGCTTCAGTCTGTCCAGGCATTTCATATTTCTTCCTTCTAGCAGCATCTTCATTCTTGAAGGAGTAACCTGTATAATATCTACCTCATTTTTAAGAATAATATCATTCAGAGCCTGAGGATTCCTTTGCTCATTTGGCCCGCCTATTACTACCGTTAAGCCCATGCTGAGGGGCAACAGAGTTTCAAGAACAAATATGTCAAAGGATATTGTAGTTAAGCATAAAACAGATTTACCAACATTAAAATCTATTTTTTCTGCTACACCCAAGATAAAGTTATGTACATTTCCATGCTCAAGCATTACACCTTTTGGTTTGCCTGTTGATCCAGATGTATATATTACATACGCTAAATTTGAAGAAATGTTTATATTTTCTAAAGATAAATTTTCTCCTCTATATAAATCTTCATCATCAAGGTTAATTATTGTTATATCCTTCTTATCTGCAAAATGCTTATTATATAGTGAAGTCTGTGTCAATAGGATTTCTGCTTTGCTGTCTTCAAGCATGTACTCTATTCTGTCTGCTGGATATTCTGGGTCTATTGGAAGATACGCTCCTCCTGCTTTTAGTACTGCCATTAAACCTACCAGCATTTCCATAGAACGTTCTACCATTAAGCCAACAAGATTATCAGGCTTTACACCCTTCTCTCTTAGTATTGCAGCCAGCTTACTTACACGCTCATTCATTTCTTTGTATGTCAGCTTCTGATCTTCAAATACCAGGGCAATATTGTCTGGAGTTTTTTGTGCTTGCTCTTCAAACAACTGATTTATAGTTTTTTCCTTTTCATACTCAAGCTTTGTATTGTTTAAATCAAAAAGTACATGTTTTTCTTCTTCTTGTGTCATAAGGTTAATGTCATTTAAAGAAGAGTCAGGATTTTTTATTACAGCTTTTATTGCTTGCTGCATGTGTCCTTCAATATTCTTTATGATGCTGCTGTCATAAGCTAGTGCATTATAGCTTAGCTTTACTATTAATTCTTTTCCCGGCATAACAACTATGTTGAAATCATAGTTTGTCTGTTCAAAGGAATCAACGTTGTCTATTTTGTATCCATAAAGTCCGCTATCCTGGTCCGAACCGGATATTTCACTTTCTAAAGGATAGTTTTCAAATATCATAATATGATCAAGCAAGCCCTGCTTCATCTCTGTATCTGCTTGTATCTGAGCCAGAGGGAAGTAATCATGCTTTTCAGATTCCAAAGATGCAAGCTGTAAATCTTTTACCAGACTGCTAAATGCTTTGTCCTTTTCAAGTTTTACTCTGACAGGAATAGTATTTATAAATAGTCCTACCATCTTATCAACGCCTGGTACTTCATGGGGTCTTCCTGATACTACAGCACCAAAAACTGCATCCTCAGTACTGTTATATCTATTAAGAAGTACGCCCCAAAGTGCTTGAAACACAGTATTAAATGTTACATTATTCTTTTGAGCTAAATTTATTATACCCTCTGTCAATTCTTTATTTAGCTTAAAAATGTATTCATTGTACTCATATTTTCCCATTTCTACAAGCTTGCTTTTTTTAGGAACAGTTGTTTGATGGTCATAACCTTCCAGATATTTCTGCCAATATTCTCTGGCACTTTTCTTGTCTTGCTTTTCAAGCCAGCCAATATAACTGCCGTAAGGGTATACTCTATCCAGCTCTATAGTCTTGGATTCTTCCAGACTTTTATATATCTGGAAGAATTCCTTGATTATTATTCCTATACACCAACCATCCATAAGTATATGATGGAAGTTGAATACCAGCTTATAGGTTTGATCTTGTGTCTTGAATACAGTAAGCTTTATCAGTATATCTTTAGTTAAATCAAAGCCTTTATCTTTTTCTTTGCTTTTAAACTCCAGTATATATGATTCTTTTTCTGTATCGCCCATATTTGTTAAATCTTCAAAGTAAACCTTCGCTAGACGCTCTCTTAATATAATCTGAATAGGTCTTTTTGCCTTTTTATGATTATATATGGCTCTAAGTATTTCATGTCTTTGTATTATAGTGTTAAAGCTTTTCTCTAAAAGTTGAATATCCATTTTGTGATGTATATCAAAAGATATTTGCTCAAAATATGCATGTGAATCTTTATTAGCTAGAGAATTAAACAGCATTCCCTCTTGCATTGGGGTCAGCGGATATATGTTTTGTATATCCGGCTTATTTTGTACTTTCATTTTATCCAACTCCAATTCTATTTTAATTTCATTAGTTAATCCAAAATATCTCCCAATTCATCTGTTAAATCATCTAGTTCATCTATTGAAAAATCATTGTATAAGAAGTCGGTTGGTGTATATTCTGTAGCATCCTTTTTAGTACAGTGTTCGATATTTTCCAATATGCTTGTTTTGTATATTTGCGCCAAGCGTTCAATTGTTTCATAGTTATATTCGTGTTTGTTGTAGCCTATGGTCATAGACAGCTTGTTATCTTTTACTAAGCCATTAATGTCCAAGGTGTGGCTGCGCTCCATCTCTGGACTTACCAGATTTCCTACTGGATATTCAGAAGCACTAAACACATCCGTTTTTATATCCTGATCAAATTGTCCTAGATAGTTAAAGCTTATTTCTGGCTGATGCTTTAAGGACACCGCTGCCTTGGTCTCAATAGATGATAAGTATCTAAGCAAACCATATCCTACGCCATTTTGAGGTATACGATTCAACTCATCCTTTACACTCTTTATGCTATAAGCTATATCATCGCTTTTTTCTAGCTTGAGAACAACTGGATAGGCTGATGTAAACCAGCCAACTGTTCTATTAATATCTACGTCTTCAATAATATCCTCTCTGCCATGTCCTTCCATGTTTATTAAAAACTTTTCATGACCGCACCATTTCCTTATGGCTCGGCAAAGGGCAGATATTAATATATCGTTTATCTCTGTATTATACGCGGTGTTTACATCCTTCAAAAGCTTTTCAGTATCTTCTTCTGAAAGCTCTACGGTTATATAATTTGAATCCTTAATCCTGTTTTCTGCTGACTGGTTATCCCTTGGAAGTGGGATTACTTCATTATCAGCTACTTCTTCCCAGTATTTTGCTTCTTCCTTTAACTTTTCATTGGAACCATAAGCAGAAAGCTTTTCAGACCATTGCTTAAAGGAGGTAGTCTTTTCCTGCAATACCACGTTCTGACCCTTTGATGCCTGCATATAGCCTGTGGCAATATCTTCAAGGATTATTCTCCAAGATACGCCGTCAACTACAAGATGGTGTATTACGATCAATAGGTGATCTCCATTTAGTGTCTTAAACTGCCTTATTTTTACTAATGGACCTTCAGCTATATTTATGCTTGACTGAACCTTGTTTGCTATTTCCTCTATTTTGGCTCTGCAATCTGCTTCATTTGTAAGATCCACTGTTTCCAACTCAAATAGCTGTCCTTCTATTGCTCTATTGTACTGCTTTATTGAGCCTTCTTCCATTTTGTATACTATTCTTAGTGCATCATGGTGCTCTACCAGTTTTGTAAAGACTTTTCTTAATATATTATCCTCAAATCCGTTTTTACTGTGAAGCATTACAGCATGGTTGAAGTGGTGCATATCTGTAAACTGGTTTTCAAAAAACCATTTTTGTATTGGTGTCATTGGCAGCTCGCCTTTAACTACAGCCTGCTCTGCTTTTTTGCCTGCCGCCTTTATATAAGAACTTAATTCTCCTATTGTGGGATGCTGGAACAAATCTCTTATTTCCATTTTAAGATTTTCTTTTTGCAGCTTTGATGCTATTTGTATAGCCTTAATGGAATCTCCGCCCTGAGAGAAATAGTTATCATTTATACCTATTCCTTTTACGCCGAGTACTTCTTCCCACGCTGCTACCAAAGTACCCTCTATATCGTTTCTTGCTGCTGCATATTCTACTCCTGATTCCATCTTTTCATAGGCATCTAATGCATTTTTATCAACCTTGCCATTAGGTGTCAAAGGCATTATATCCAACTGTGAAAAATATGAAGGTACCATATAATCCGGCAGTTCCTGTGATAGATGGTTTCTAAGCTCAGGTACAGAAAGCTCTTTATCTGCCACCAAATATGCGTATAGGAATTTACTTCCCTCTTCATTTTGCCTGCATAATACAACAGCTTCTTTCATGCCTTCATAGGTTAACAGCCTTGCTTCTATTTCACCCAGCTCTATTCGGAAGCCTCTCAGCTTAACCTGTGTGTCTATTCTATCTAAAAACTCAATATTTCCGTCAGGAAGCCATCTTACAAGATCACCAGTTTTGTATATACGCTCACCCTGTATAAAGGGGTTAGGTATAAACTTTTCTGCTGTAAGCTCAGGACGCTTTAGATATCCTGCTGCAAGTCCGTCACCGGATATACATAGTTCACCGGGAATTCCTATGGGCTGAAGCTTGTTACTGCTGTTCATAACATAAATCTGTGTATTAGCTATGGGCTTGCCTATTGGAATTACTGGATTTTTTTCATCTATATTGTTTATATTATAGCTAGTTGCGTATACAGTACTTTCTGTGGGACCATAAACATGAACCAGCCTTCCCTCGCCCATATAGGCAAGTGCCTTGGAAGCATGTTTTATAGAGATCCTTTCTCCCCCTGTAAGTACCTTTCTTATAGTTTTTAAGCATTCTATATTAACATCTACAAGGGCGTTAAATAAGGATGTAGTAATGAAGAATAAGGTAATCTCTTCCTTTGCAATAAGCTCTGAAAGTCTTGTCATATCAAGTAAAGCATCCTTATTCACCATAACAAGCTTTGCACCATTTAAAAGTGCTCCATATATATCAAAGGTTGAACCATCAAAAGCGTAAGTGGATAATTGCAGTAAAATATCCTTTTCATCTATATCTATATAATTTGTATTTAGTACAACCCTGCTTATATTGTAATGAGTTATCAGATTTCCTTTTGGCTTGCCAGTAGAACCTGATGTGTACATTACATAAGCCAGATCATCCCAACTATTTACAGCCTCCATATTTTCTGTGCTCTTTTCAGATAGCATATCAGTAATTTCATCAATTACTATGATTTCAATGCCTGATATATCTGATAAGCATGTTCTTTTCAGTACACTGCTTTGTGTCAAAACTACTGGTGTTTCAGAATCCTCAAGTATGCCTGTAATTCTTGCATCGGGATAATCCGGGTCTATAGGAAGATACGCTCCTCCTGCTTTTAAAATAGCCATTATGCCGATTATCATTTCAAAGGAACGCTCTACCATCATACCTATCAAGCTTTTAGCTGCATAGCCTTTATCCCTGAGCACTCTGGCAAGCTGATTTGCTTTTTCATTTAATTCTCTATATGTAAGCTGTTTATCCTCAAATACCAAGGCTGTATTATCTGGATATTTATCCACCATCTCTTCAAATAACTTATTTAGAGTCTTTGTTTTTGGATAATTAGTTTTGGTATTATTAAAGTCCTTTAGTATTTTATCTTTTTCTTCTCTATGGACAATATCTATATCACACACAGCAATATCAGGATTTTCAACTATTCTTTCTGCCGCTTCCGTTATATGACAGCCTATAGCTTCTATAAAGCTCTTATCGTATGCATTGGCGTTATATTTAAAAACAATGGTTAATTCGTCTCCCGGTACTATAGCTATATTAAAATCATAATTTGTCTGCTCAAAGGACTCAACGTCCTCCAAAACAAATCCTAATTTGTTGCTGTCTCCCATATTGTCTAATGCTTGATCCAGCGGATAGTTCTCATAAGCTATTATGTGGTTAAACAATCCATTTTTTAATGTGCTGCATTTTTGTATATCTACTAATGAACAGTATGAGTATCTTTCGGATAAAAGTGCATCCTCCTGAATCTTGAGAGCCAGGGCAGTAAATGACATACTGCCCTCGCTTTTTACCCTTACCGGCACTGTATTAATGAAAAGTCCCACCATTTCTTCGATACCTTCAAGCTCAGCACCTCTGCCTGATACTACAGATCCAAATACAACATCATTGGTATTGTTATACCTTTGAAGCAGTATTCCCCATATAGCTTGTATTACTGTATTGAGTGTTGTCTTATTTTTCTTTGCTACCGCTGCAAGACCATCTGTTATCCTCTTATTCAGCTTGAAGCTCATATCTTCTTTGATATATTCTTCCGATGCATTTTTCAATTTATATTGAGGAACTACAGCTTGGTTCTCATAAGCATCCAGATATTTTGTCCAATAATCCTCAGCCTCTTTTTTATCCTGCTTTTTCAGCCAATCAATATAATCCTTATATAAAGGTACTTCCCCCAGCTTTAGTGGTGTATTGTTTATTAATGAGCTGTATATTTCCAGCATTTCTTTATTAATTATTCCAATGCACCAGCCATCCATTAGTATATGGTGGAAGCTCCAAATCAGTTTGTAAAAATCCTTTTGAGTTTTAAGTATTGAAATTCTTATCAGCATGTCCCTTGAAAGATCGAAGCCATTTTTTCTATCTGCTTCAAGAAAATCTTTTACATATTGTTCTTTATCTTGCTCTGCCATGTGCGTGATATCTTCATAGTGAATTGTAGTTGTTCTCTCTTTTAAGACTACCTGTGAAAACCTCTGCACATTCTTATAGAAAAATATTGTTCTTAAAATATCATGTCTTTTGATAAGCTGGTTAAAGCTTTTTTCAAAAGCCTCAGTGTCTATGCTTCCTCTTAAAGAGAATACTGTTTGTTCGAAATATGCACTTGAAGTACTATCCAGCTCAGCATGAAAAAGCATTCCCTCCTGCATAGGCGATAAGGAGTATACCTTCTGTATCTGCGGCTTATTTTCCATTTTATATCCTCTCCTTTATAATGTCTCCAAGAAGTCAGACATGTACTCCAAATCCTCAATAGAAAGATCCTTGTCACCCACATCCGACGGAGTTAACTGCGCTTCTTGTTTTATATCAAATTGCGAAACACAATGCTCTATAATATTTACAAGATTCTTTCTATAATTTTCAGCAAGTCTCGCTATGGTATCCCTGCTGTATTGAGAAGTATTATAGTTAAATACCAGTACAAGCTTATCCTCAGTAATTACTCCATTTATATTAAGCTTATATCTGCTCTCAGACTCAGGACTTACCATATCCCCCGCACTAAGCTTTGACAAATCAAACAAGCTGGTATTTACATCCTGACCTAGCTGTCCTAAGTAATTAAAGCTTATTTCAGGGTTGTGCTTAAATGTGACTTTGGTATTCTCTTTGGCTGTAAGGTATCTGAGTATACCATATCCGATACCCTTATTTGGTATCTTTCTCAGATCCTCTTTTAAGGATCTTAAAAGGTATGAAATATCCTCAGATTTATTCATGTTCATTAGTATAGGATATTGTGATGTAAACCAGCCTATGGTTCTTGTAATATCTATACCCTTGATAATGTCTTCTCTTCCGTGTCCCTCAATACTTATAAGTACCTTGTCCTGATTTGCCCACTCTTTTATAGTCATGCCTAAAGCTGCCAGCAGTATATCATTAATCTCAGTGTTATAAGCTTTATTTACTTCTCTTATTAGGTTCTCAGTCTGCTCTTTTGTGAAGTTAAGCTCAACAGTATCACTGTCTTTAAGTCTGCTGACATCATTTTCCGGCTTATCTACAGGCAGTAGTGGTGCTTGTACTGCTTCAATATTGTTCCAATAGCTTATTTCCTCTTGAAGCTCTTTGCCTTTAGCATATTCTTTAAGTCTTGAAGTCCAGTCTCTAAAGGAATGAGTCTTGTCTTGGAATTTAATATCCATATTATTGGATGCTTGCTCATATCCTGTTGCAAAATCCTCAAATATTATTCTCCAGGATACTCCATCAACTACCAAGTGATGTATAGCTACAAGCAGATGATCTCCCTGCTTGGTCTTAAACAATGCAAGCTTTACCAGGGGACCATTTTCAAGGTCTATGCTGGACTGTAGTTTATTAGCTTCTTCCTTGATGCTTGCCTCATAGTTTTTATCCATGGTAAAATCAAATACCTTTAATGTCAGAGCCTGTCCTTCTCCTGCATTTCTGTTGTATTGAACCAGCTTGCCGCCTTCTGTTCTATATACCATTCTTAAGGCATCATGATGTTCCACTATTTTGTTAAATACCTTTTCCACTATGGAAGCATCAAAGCCATTTTTACCATGCAGCATAACAGCTTGATTCCAATGATTCATATTTGTAAATTTATTTTCAAAGAACCAGTGCTGCATCGGAGTAAGATTTACCTCCCCCTTTACCGCTCCTTGATCTATTGCTATTTCTTCTACACGTTCTACTATCTTTGCAATTTCTTCTATGGTGCTGTAGCGGAATAAATCCTTAATTGCAAGCTTCAAATTATTCTTCTTAAGGCGTGCTGATACCTGAATAGCCTTAATTGAGTCTCCTCCAAGATCTAAGAAGCTTTCTTTTATTCCAACCCTTTCTACTCCTAATACTTCCTTCCAGACTGCTGCAAGTTTTTCTTCTATTTCGTTTTGGGGTTCAACATAATCCTGACTAGCACCTGTATCTTTGTCTGGTTCAGGCAGAGCTTTTCTATCCAGCTTGCCGCTTGATGTCAGAGGTAAGCTCTCAAGCTGTACAAAGAATGAAGGTATCATATATTCTGGAAGCTTATGAGCTAAAGCTTCTTTAAGCACTTGTACATTAATTTCCTCATCACTTACAATGTATGCACATAAGTATTTGTTGCCATACTGATCGTCTCTTGCCATAACAAGTGCCTGCTTAATATAAGCTTGATTTAATAATAAGGATTCTATCTCTCCTAGCTCGATTCTATAGCCTCTTACCTTAACCTGATGATCTATTCTTCCTAAATATTCAATATTGCCATCAGGCATCCATCTTGCAAGATCGCCTGTATGATACATTCTTTCTCCCTTGATAAATGGATTAGGAGCAAACTTCTCTGCTGTAAGCTCTGGTCTGTTTAGATAGCCTCTTGCCAATCCGTCACCTGCTATGCAAAGCTCACCAGGTACTCCTACAGGTTGAAGTCTATTATTGCTGACTATATATGCCTGTATATTTTGCAGCGGCTTTCCAATATGAATAGCCGAGTCACCGCTATATCCGTTTAATGTACCGCCCACACAGTATATGGTGGACTCAGTAGGTCCATATATATTCTCAAGACTTACACCCTTTACCATAGAGAAGAACTTTCTGACTGTTTCTGATAAAATTGCTTCACCTGCAACAAATACATACTTAAGCTTGTTTAATATTCTAATTCCTTCTTCATCAGTAGTGTTTAATAATACATTAAACATTGAAGGTACAAAGTTTATATGGGTGACTCCATATTTATCAATGGCTTTTAATATACTATCGGGATATTTTTCTCCGCCTGGCTCAAGTATTGCCAATTTTCCATTGCTATGGAACCATCCAAATATCTCAGCAACTGATACATCAAAGGTATAAGTAGTCTTAAGCAGGTATGTATCCTTTTCTTCCAACGGATAGCTTTTTTGTAAATGATCTAAAATATTTACTACAGTTCTATGCTCAATTAGAACTCCCTTAGGATTTCCAGTTGAACCCGAGGTATATATTACATATGCCAAATCACTTGATGAATTAATATTATCCAGCTTATCTCCATCACCTGTATACAGATTCTCGTCCTCCAGATTTAAAACTGTAATATCCTTCTCTTCTCTAAAATGCGAATCATATATGGAGCTTTGTGTTAGAAGGATATGTGTATTGCTGTCATTTAGTATAAATTTTATTCTGTCAACAGGGTTTTCAGGATCTATAGGCAGGTATGCGCCTCCAGCTTTTAATATACCCATTATGCCTATCATCATTTCAAAGGAGCGTTCAACCATTATTCCTACTGTATTGTCAGGCTTTACTCCCTTTTGCCTTAAAGCTCGTGCAAGCTTATTTGCCTTCTCATCCAGCTCTCTATAGGTAAGTGCCTTATCCTCAAATAATAATGCTATATTATCAGGGGTTTTTGCTGCTTGCTCCTCAAATAACTGATGCAGAGTCTTTTCTTTTGGGTAAACAGCCTTTGTATTATTAAAATCTACTAATATATGTTCTTCTTCCTCTTTAGTTAAAATGTCAATTTCGTCAATACTTATATCTGGATTTTTTATTAACTCTGTGATAGCGTCCGTTAAATGTCCTTCTATAGATTTAATGAAATCAACATCATATGCTGAAGAATTGTAGCTAAGCTTAACCACCAGCTCTTTTCCTGGCATAACTATTATGTTAAAGTCATAATTTGTCTGTTCAAAAACATCCACATTATCTATTTTGTATCCGTATAATCCGCTGTTTTCGCCAGAGCCTGACAATTCACTTTCGATAGGATAATTCTCAAATACTATGATATGATCAAGCAAACCCTGCTTTAACTCTGTATCTGACTGAATCTTGGCCAGAGGATAGTAATCATATTTTTCCGATTCAAAGAATGCACTTTGCAAGCCTTTTATCAGCTCACTAAAGGCTTTATTCTTCTCGAATTTTACTCTTACTGGTATAGTATTAATAAACAATCCTACTATTTTATCAACACCAGAAACCTCATGTGGTCTTCCTGACACAACTGCACCAAATACAACATCATCCACATTATTGTACCTTTTCAGAAGTATTCCCCATAAGGCTTGGAATACAGTGCTGAAGGTTACATTGTTTTTCTCAGCCATGCTTGAAATGCCTTTTGTCAGGTCTTCTTGCAGCTTAATTACATATTCCTTTTGCTCATATTTGCTGTTTTGTGTTACCAAGACGGCTTTAGGGACTATTGCCTGATGCTCGTAATCTTCCAGATATGTTTGCCAGTACTTACGTGCTTCATCCATATCCTGTTTCTCCAGCCATTCAATATAACCACTGTATGGA
>CALGKJ010000112.1 GCA_937930535.1 uncultured Clostridia bacterium | reverse complement strand
GCCTTGCATATCAGTACGGCGGCAATTACTCCTGCTATGTCTGCTGCCAGTGCCGCTATAAGGGTATGTCTGATATTCTTTATACCTATGGATCCAAAGTATACGGTTATTGTGTAAAAAATAGTCTCCGTACTGCTCATTTATGAACTATTTTTCA
This sequence comes from uncultured Clostridia bacterium, assembly GCA_937930535.1. GTDB lineage: Bacteria > Bacillota > Clostridia > Lutisporales > Lutisporaceae > CALGKJ01. The sequence goes on along the minus strand of CALGKJ010000112.1, from coordinate 41,058 downwards.
AAAACAAAATCATGCCGGGATACCGACATGATTTATGCTAACCTTGTGTATAACACATACTAACTAGCTTTATTATATAATGTGTTTGGGGTGTATGTCTATATGTATTGAGATTTTCTATATTGCAGTATCTATGCTACTTGGAATGATTAACTAGAGGGATTCGAACCCTCGACACACTGATTCGAATGGGTATAAATCATCTAGGCTCATATAAATGTAAGAGTGTCGAAATTGCTATGTTTTTGAGGATTTATTACCTAGCTACATTCATCTAGATTCATTGTTTTTTATCGCTGTTGGAGTACAGTTGCAGTACAATTGTAGTATTTACAATTCTTGTATTATCAATGATTCTTCTCAATATTTATATTTGAATATATAAAAAATCTACCAACTACTTTACACACGATTTCCAGATAAGTGAATTAAGACTTAGATTGTTTTATTAAGTTTTAGCTTCTTTTAGAAGATAGTCTTTTCAATAGTTTACCTCTTGCATAATTCCTAGATAATATTAGGTAATCTTATGATCTATTTTTACTTTGTTACCATGGATATAAATGATAATCTAAAAGTGTATCATTTTATGAATTCAATTCCTCGAATTGGGCAGGAGAAATATACCCAAAAGAGGAATGCATTCTCTTAGTGTTGTAATATAGTTCAATATACTTAAAAATATCTTGCTGAGCTTGTTTAGGCGTTTCAAAGTTAGAATGCTGGATGAGTTCTCTTTTTATGGTTCTATAGAATGATTTCATTAAAGCACTATCATAGCGGTTACCTTTTTTACTAACGCTTGATATTGCTCCGTGTGTACGCAGTAGCGTCTGAAAATTACCACAGATAAACTGCGAACCTTTATCTGTGTGAATGATAAGACCTTCCTTGGGATGCTCTCTTCCATATTCCTGTAGAAATGCATCCATTACTAGGGTTTCTTTCCCTTTTCTACATCATTGACCAGCCAGTTACTTTACGTGAATAAATATCTAAAAACACAGCTAAATATAGAAAACCTTTCTTATTATTTATATATTTGTGAATGATAAAATAAAGGGTACCAAAAACGCGCATATAAAAGATATCACCTTTTAAAATAAAATTGACCGATGTGATAAGATTATTTTGGCTGGTAAAGCAGTTAAAAGTTAACACAGGAGGTCAGCTGATGAAGGAGAAAAGGTGGATCATGTATTGTAAAATTCAAGTAATGAAAAGTGAGGGGTTTTCCCAGCGGCAAGTCACAAAAATGACAGGCTACAGTAGAAAAGCTGTAAGACGGTACTGGAATATGACAGCAGATGAATATGACGAACAAATAATGGGGAATGCAAAGAAATCAAGCCTTGAGCAGCATAAGGAACAGATTCTTATGTGGCTCAGGGAATACAGAGAAGTAACTGCAGCACAGATATTTGACTGGCTTCAGGAAAAATATGAAGTAGTAATATCTGAAAGCAGTGTAAGACGGTATGTTAATAAACTAAGAAAAGAATATGATATAAAAAGTGAATTTCCAAAACGGGACTATCAAGCACTGGCCGACCCTCCCATGGGATATCAGATGCAGATTGATATAGGCATTGTAACAGTTGAGAATACAACAACCCGTAAATATCAGAAGTTGTACTGCATAGGCTTTGTACTTTCAAATTCCAGATATAAATACGGAATATGGTATGACTATCCTCCTACTGCAAGTAATATGGTAAATGCCATAAAAGCATGTTTTCAGTGGCTGGGAGGTAAGCCCAAGGAACTTGTATTTGATCAGGACAGGCTCATAGCTGTAGCAGAAAACTATGGTGATATCATATATACAAAGGAGCAAGCCTTGCAGCATCATAGTCATAATATGTAACCAAATTTACTTCTTCCTTCTTAAGTGAAGCATGAAAGGACTCTATCCAGGCATTATCATAAGGATTGCCCTTACGACTGAATGAATGTATAATATCGTTTCTTTCGATGTATTCCTTAAACTTAGAGCTTGTATATTGCGTTCCTAAATCACTATGTAATATAACTGGATTAGATGGCTTTTGAGCCTTTAAAGCATTATCCAAGGCTTTTAGAGCCATATCTGTATCCATATTTTTCGAAAAACTGTACCCTATTATCTTCTTTGTACATAAGTCCATTGCCGAGGCTAAGTAACACCAGCCATTACGCTTTATATGAACATAGGTGATGTCTGTTACCCATTTTTCATTTAAGTTATTTGTCGAAAAGTTCCTATCTAGAATGTTTACCTTATCCTCAACTTTGGACTTTGAGGACTGTGGTTTAAATTTCTTCATGACAATAGATTTAATGCCTAATTTACACATTAGCCTTTGAACTCTTTTGAGGTTGATTTTATTACCATTTTCAATAGCTCTAGGACTTAGAGACTTGGTCAGATATTTGTAATATGAACTTCTAGAAACCTTTAGAACCTTGCACATTAACTTTACACGGTATATATGTTTATGATTATCGATGAACTTAAATATTGTATTTACTTCTTTGTGAATATGGCCATGGCTTTTTTTAATATTTCATTCTCCTCTTCCAGCTGAGCCATTCTTTTAAGCATTGTTTGATAATCAGCTGAAGTAACAAATTTATCTTTCTCCACTACTACAGGTTTGCTCTTATTTGTCCATCCTACGATAGTTGATTTTGATATGCCATATTCACTGCTCAGAGCCGCAATTGTTTTACCTGAGCTATGCAACTCCACTATAGTATTCTTAAATTCATCGGTATAATGCTTTTGACCTTTTGCCATCTGTAGACACTTCCTTCCTATTTACTTATTTTAAAGTGTTCGGCTTTTCGTGTGTACAATATTATACTAACACCACCATTCATTAACAGCCATCCCGCTTTGTTCCCTTTCATTAAAGCGTTGTTCCCACAGATGTAGGTTTTCAGTAGTGTTTTGTTGTATTAAAAAACCTCCCTCAATTTACTTTATCAAAGTATATCAAAGTGAGGTACTGCTTTCACTACGGCAGGTGTTCCACCGCTTACGAACTTTTTTAGCTTCTTAATTTCGTATTGAGAATTGTAAAGTGCGCTCCCATGACCTGGAAACGCACTTTCCCCATATTCTTCGTATTCGTTTATCCATCGATACAAGCTATTGTAGTGTATAGATAGTTCTTTTGAAACTTCAGAAACAGACATATTATCTTCAAAGACCAACTTAACTACTGTCATCTTAAATTGACGATCATAGCTTCTTCTCATAAACTGCCACCTTTTTCTCTTAACTTAGTTTCCAGTTTATTATACCATGTCCAAACCTTTTATTTTTTTCACTGTCTACTTGACAAGGAGCATATCAGTCGCTGGCTTCGAAACTTCTTTTATTTTATACTACAGCTTCGTATTCACCGCATATGTTCCGGAACTCCTCACTGCATTCCAATAATTCCTCAAAGGTGCCATTGGCTTCAATGCCGCCATCCTTTAGAACAATGATATTATCGGCCTGCTTAAGTATTGCTTTTTTATTCGATACAATAAGATATGTAGCGCTTTTCTTCTCTGAGAGCCGTTTACATAAAATATTTTCAGTTTCCACATCCAATGCACTGGATATATCGTCCAAAACTAACAAATCAGGCTTTCTGACAAACATCCTAGCAGCGGCAACTCTTTGAATCTGCCCGCCAGAAAGCTTTGCTCCCATAGAACCCACTTCTGTCATTTCTCCATTTTCAAAGCCTTCTATATCCTGCTCCATTACTGCAGAATATATAGCACCCTTAAGGTCCGCTTCCTCCTCAGGAATACCTAATAAAATGTTATTTTTTATAGTATCACTGAATAGGTGGGGTACTTGAGGAGCATAGGCCGTGCGGGGAGGTATAAAAAACATATCCGGATTCTCTACATGTTTTCCATTCCAGCATATAGTACCTGAACCTACAGGCAATAATCCTAAAAGTACTTTTAATAGCGTAGATTTTCCTGAGCCTATTCTCCCTGTTATTACGTTCATGGAACCTCTATCAATTTTAAAATTAATATTATTTATACCTCTGATTGAGTCCGGATAATTATAGCTTAGATTTCTGACCTCCAAACTCTTTAGTATGTCATGATCCTTGCATGCAGCGTATTCCTGCTCAGGAACATCACCTTTGGTATAGATCGGCTTCTTTTCAAATAAAACCTCAGCATCTGTGATCTGCAGCAATTCCTCAATACGGTTGACCGAAACCTCTGTCTTTTTTAAATAAGCAAGGAAGCTTCCGCACCTCATTATGAAATCCGAAACAAAGGCAAGATAATACACAAACAATGCAAAATCTCCTACTTTAAAGCTTCCAGCCTTCATTGAGCTTGCGATTAGGATCAGCACTAAACCTGTCCCTATATTTACTATATTGTCATATAAAGAGTCAAGTAGCTGCGTAAACAGGGTATCCTTAAGCATCATACTGTGCCTTTCTCTATTGAGCTTATTAAGATGCTTCACCATTGTTTTTTCATTGCCGGATGCCTTGACCACCTGTACGGCATTGAATATTTCACCAAGAAAACCGCTTATTTCAGAGCTTATACTCCTGCTTGCACGTCTATACTTTTCTATTCTGTTATTTGCCTTCCTTGAAAGCAAAACTACAACCACCAAAGGAGTAACTACAAGGACCGTGATTAAAGGATTTATACTAACCAAAATTATTATTGCAATAATTGAAAATATTGCAGTGCCTACTGTATCCAATATATATCCTATAGTATCTACAAGCTGCTCCACATCATCGTTGATACAGTTCAAGGCTTTACCGCTTGTCATAGGGATAGCCTCTGCAGCATGCTTCTTAAATATGATTTCAAACATGTTTCTTCTGACCAAAGCACTTACTATAAAGGACTGCATATAATATGTCACAGCTCCAAAATACCCTATCACAACACGGGCAGCAACCACTCCGGCAAACATCGCCAATATCCAAACCAGCGAAGAAGTATTTCCCCCGTCGAACAGCTTATTGAAATATTCGCGGGCAATAAACCCCGGAACTAGATTATAAACAAATACAAGGGACCATAGCAAAATACTTGCTGCAAATAGCCAGGGCATGTACACTATAGATTTCCATACCAATTTAAAAGTATGTTTCATTTTATTTCCAATCATACTAAAACCTCCTCAATGCCCGTTTGCAGTAGATTATAATAATTAGAGGTAGTATTGTTCAAAAGTTCTTCCTGTGTGCCGTATTCGACCACTTTGCCATCAGAAAGTATTAAAATATCATCTGCCCGCTTAAGCGTGGAAAGGCGGTGCGCAATAATAATGCAAGAGCTTTCCGAAAGCAGCCTGTCAACTGCTTTTTCCATATGCTTTTCCATTATCGGATCAAGCTTAGAGGATGCTTCATCCAGTATGACCAACCCCGGCTTTTTAAGAAAAGCCCTGGTAAAAGCTATAAGCTGTGCTTCTCCCGATGAAAGATTATCCCCTCCAGACTCAATTAGGGTATTCAAACCCTCAGGCATAGCTTCCACCCATTCTCTCAGCCCTGCATTCTCCAGAGCCTTTAAGATATCGGAATCACTAATAGTTGAGTCAAAGAAAGTGAGATTGTCTCTTATCGTTGCATGAAACAGCTTAGTATCCTGGGATACATATGCTATACTCTTTCTCAGACTCTCCATTTTTATTGTTTTAATATCTTTACCATCAATCAGTATTTCTCCGCTTCCTGGTTCATAGAGTCTCATAATCAGCCTGCCCAAGGTAGTCTTTCCACTGCCTGTGCGCCCTATTAAGCCCATTATTCTTTTAGGTCCGAGCTCAAAGGAAACATTCTTAAGTACAGGTGTATCATCTGTATATCCGAAGCTTATATCATCTATCTTCAAAGAAAGCGCATTCCCATGAGAAAGCTCCACGCTGCCATCTTCAATAGAGGATTTCATTTCAAATAATTCCCCTACTCTGATTATACTTGCCTCTGCCTTCTGTAAGTCCCCTAATTTCTTTCTGAGATAGCTTAGAGGGCTGTTAATTATCAATGTGTAGTTGAATATCAAATATACCGTACCTGCAGATATACCTCCCTTTAGCCAAAGGTATCCCCCAAAGCTCAGTGCAATTATTACGCTGGTTGCAGACAGTATTACCGAAACACTCCATAATTTATTAGGCTCAAGGCTGGCCTTCATCTTAATAGGAAAAATATACCTGAAACGTTTTATATATTTATACATGGAATCCTCTACAGCACCGCAGGCTTTTATATCCTCAATATTTGAAATCTGCTCTCCAAGGAAACCTAAAAACTTAGCCGAAGCTTCTCTCTCATCTATCCAATAGTGTATACCTGCCTTCTGGCCTTTATTTAATATAACCAGGGAAATCCATGCAAAAACTCCCAAGGCCAAGCTCACCCGCCAATCTTCACGAAGCAGAAATATCAATGCACCAATTATCAATATTATATTGTTCAATATATCAATAATCATTTTTGAAAAGAAGTCAAAAAGCATTGCCACATCCTTATCAAGACGCTCTATCATTTCTCCCGGCTGCTTGGATTTATGAAAAGGCATATCCAGCTGTATGCAGTGCATAACCAGATCCTCTCTTAGCTCATTAGTAGCAATCCAGCCTATATTCTGGCATATATAAGTCGAAAAAACCATAAATATCTGCTGCGCCACTACTATTACAGTAAACCACATGGCTGCCTTTATCAACTGCTCAAAAGCCCCTCCTGCAGCTGCCAAATCAATAAAACTTCTGATTATCTGAGGATTTATAAGTGTGAGCACTACATTTCCGCCTAATAAAAATGCAAGCAGCAGCAAACCCATCCATCGTTTCTTCAAGTATTTAGACAAAAGCCTTAAGTATTGCCGTATCGATGTTTTCAAAGTATTTTCCCCCTCCCGAATTATTATATAATCAACTATTAAATATAGAATCCAGTTCCTCCTGCGTCAGCTTAACGGTTTTAAAATCTGACGGTGTAAACTCTGCACGGTTATGCTCCATACAATGAGCTACAAGCTTCTTTATATTATTTATATAGCCCACGGCAAATTCTTTTATTATATATTCCTCAAGCCTGTTAGAAAAATAAACAAATATTACATTAAGCTTGTTCGCCAGAAGAAATATATTCATTTCCATCAAGCAGGAGAGTTCATTTTCTTTTGCGGCTTCACTTCCGGTACCCTTCTCCAGCAGCTTAAAATACTCGTAGCCGGAATATGCGCTGTAGTCTCCCAAATAGTTAAATCTGATGCAATTTCTGCTGCTCTTATTTTCCAGTGTTTTTTTTATATAATACAGTATACCAAAATCAAAGCCCTTTTTAGGTATTTGTCTCAGCTGTTCTTTTATTGCCTTGATATTTTCCGGCAATTCCGTATGCGGTACTTTGACAAAAGCAGGATAAAGAGTAGTAAACCAGCCCACGGTCTTTGTCAAATCGACACCTTCAAACAACCCTTCCTCGCGGCCGTGTCCTTCAAGCTCAAGAGCTGCAGCACAGCATTTCATATATTCCTTCACAGTCATGGCAAGAGCTGCTATAAGAAGCTCCTTGGGTTCCGTATTATATGTGCGTTTAGCCTCATGCATCAGCAGCCTAGTGTCCTCTTCAGAAAGAGTAAAGGATATTTCCCGCCGCTCTCCCTTTATATGCTGCTCTGCGCCAAAATCTGCAGCAAAAGTGCTGCTTTGCTCCAACACTTTCTCCCAATATGCCTGCTCTAAGCTAAAATCCTTTTTGCTGTATTCAGTCAGGAGCCGGGCCCAATGCTGAAAAGAATGAGTCCTATTATGCAATTCTATCTCTTTCCCGTTTTTTATTTGCATTAATATGCTGTGGAAATCCTCCATGATTATCTGCCACGATACTCCATCAACCACCAAATGATGAGCTGTAAGCAGCATACGCTTTTTGCCTTCCTCCGGTACAAAAACTATTCCCTTGATCAATAATCCTTTTTCAATATCGAAGCTGGTCTTTGCTGCTTCGCATACCCTTTGGACCGCCTTATCCTTTTCATAGGTCTCCAAGCCTGAAAAATCATAAAACTCAAGCTTGTTCACCTTATCCAGATGTTTATTATTGTAATATAAGCAACCGGAAGCCGCATCGAAGTTGAGCCTTAATGCATCATGCCCCTCAAGAAGCTTATTGAAGGATGCCTCCAGCTCACTTAATTCTATACTGCAATTAAGCTCAAGCATAATCGACTGTCCGTAATGGTTGGACTTCGTCAGGTCCTGAGAGAAAAACCAGCTCAAAATAGGAGTATTCTCAATTTTACCTTCCCTAAGCCCCTGCTCCGCAGATTCCTGTCCCTGCTCACAAATAACTCTTTCAGCCATTTGCTCCAATACAGGATAAGTGAGAATATCATTTACGCTCAATTTCAGACCCCGCTCATTTAATTCCGAAGCAAGTCTTATAGCCTTAATCGAATCCCCGCCCAAATGATAGAAGTTATCCCTGTAATCGATCCCCCTCAGTCCTAATAACTCCTTTATAGTATCCATAAGTATACTCAAAAACTCGCCTGCATCTGCTGCAGCCCTTTTGAAACCTACCGTTGAAGCTGCGGCTTTTTCCTTAGGAGGCGATAAAATATCATAATTAACCTTACCGCTGATGGTCAAAGGTATTTCATCCAGCATTACAACGCTCCTGGGAATAGCATAAATCGGCAGGTGTTCGGCAAGGTAATACCTTATTTCCTTGCTGTCCATGGTCCTATCTGCAACAATATATGCACAAAGATATCTCTCCCCTTTTTCATCTGAGCGATCCATTACTACAGCATCCTTTATTTCCTCATGTTTTAATAAAATATTCGTTATTTCCTCAAGCTCTATCCTGTATCCCTGTATTTTTACCTGCTTGTCTGCTCTTCCAGTGTATTCAATTATATGCTGCCCTACAAACCTTCCCAAATCCCCTGTCTCATACATCTTGCTGCCCGGAATATAGGGGTTGTCAATAAAACTTTCTGCACTAAGCTCTGGGTTATTATTATAACCTTTTGCTACCCCGTCCCCGGATATATATATTTCGCCGATCTGACCATAGGGTATGACTTCCAGCCGATCATTCAGCAGATAAATCTGAACATTGTCTGCCGGTTTTCCTATAGGCACTGAAACCCCAGTATCCTTCAGATAGCTGTATTTATGTATCATGCATCCTACCACAGTCTCGGTGGGTCCGTATTCATTAAATATCTCTATATTCCCCCCGAAGCTTTTGTGTACCGCATTTGAAAGCGCACCAGTAAGGTTCTCTCCCCCTACTATTAATCTTTTAACCGAGGATTTAGTATTGTCCATATCCTTTATAAGCTTCAAATGCGCAGGAGTAAGCTTAATCAGAGTAACCTTGTTTTCCCTCAGAATCCTGTAGAGTACATATTCTTCTCCATTGTTTTCATAAACAATTATTCTGCAGCCGCATATCAAAGGAGTAAATATGGACGTAACCGTTAGATCGAAAGAAAGCGAGGAATACAAAGGCATAACATCATTTTCATTGGCTATATAAGTCTTTTTAGCCCACCAAATATAGTTAACCAGCCCCCGGTTATGTATCATGACACCCTTAGGTCTTCCGGTAGAGCCTGAGGTATACAAAATATATGCAAGCTCCTCCGGCTTGCCCTGAATACCCGGGTTCTCGGTACTATCAGCATATATATCCGAAGCCTTAAGCTTAATTACAACCCCCTTGAAATCAATCCTTTTAAGGCTTGTGAGATTTGTAAGGAGTATATTTATCCCTGCATCCCGTAGCATATATTCGATTCTGTTTTCTGGATAATCGGGATCAATGGCAGTATAAATACCGCCGGCCTTCAGAGTACCTAGTATTCCCACTATTGCTTCCACTGAATGGGTGGTCATAATTCCGACAGTTTCTTGATTTTTCAAGCCCGTCTTTATAAGATGATGTGCTAATTGATTAGCCCTCATATTGAGCTCCCTGTATGTAATATGCATATCCCCTAAGGATACTGCAATTTTGTCCGGAGCCCGCTCTGCCTGCTCCTCAAAAAGCCGGTATATGGTCTTGTCTCGTGGATAGTCTGCATCTGTTTTATTAAAGCCGTATACTATACTCTTCTTGTCTTCCGCTGTCAACAGCTCAAGTTCGTCAACAGTGTTCAAGGGCTTTTCCAGCACCTGCCTGGTTAAGTTGCAAATATATTTATGCATATTTATTATTTCATCAGTGGCATAGTCCTCTTTTTTGTAATCGTAGTAAAGATCTATACATCCGGTATCACACCATTCCTTTATTACCAGATTGAGTCCATAAAGCTGCCTGCCGCTGTAAAATTCAAAATTGCTTAAAGCTGCGCCATCCAGCTCCGTACTCATTTTTGTACTATAAAAATTTATACAGGTGTTAAAAAGACCATTAATACCCTTCTTCTTAAGCTCCAAATCCTGAATAAGCAAATCATAAGGATATCTTTGATTCTGATAGCATTTCTTGTATTCAGAATTTATCCTATCTAACATCTCCAAAATAGAGTCCTTCGGATTTACGACAAATCTGAATGGCATTGCACTAGTGAACATTCCAAACATGCTTCTCTCTTTTTTGCCGGATCTGTTTAATACCGGAGACCCTATTATATTATCATTTTCCTGGGTAATTATATATCTATATACTAAATAAATAGCTGTAAAAAATGTATTCAAAGAATATTTATTATCAGAGACAAAGCTATTAATTGCTTGTGAAAGAGCTTGACTCAATACAAAGGATTTTCGCTCCCCTTCAATATTGCCCGGCTTGTTTGCCGGCAGCTGCTCCGGCAGCAGAGTAAACTTCTCATTCCAAAAGCTTTTGTTCTTGATAAGCTTATCGGACTGCAGATATTCTTTTTCTTTTTCTATATACTCAATATACGAATATTCAACACTGTCATCCACAGCCGCATTTTTTATGAGCTTCTCATATATTTCACATATTTGCTCGGTCATTATACTCATAGACCAACCGTCTGCAATTATATGATGAAATTTAACAAGATAGCCGCTTTCACTGTCGCTGATGCTGAAAAGGGCAAAATAAAAGAGGGCTTGATTTTGCAGTTCAAAAGGAGTCTCTGCCTCAGCCTCCACCCAATTATTAAACTCCTCCTCCGACTGAGGACATTTGCGGAAATCCTTATAATCAAGAGCGATTTCCTCATGGGGATAAATATACTGCTTCGGCTCCTGGATAAATCCGAGAATTCTAAGTCTTATACCTTCATTTTTCTTTATAAATATATTTATAGCTTTTTCAAGAAGCTCCTTATTCACTTTTCCTTTTATTCTTACTGTCCCACCAATATTGTATAAAGAAGTACCCGGATAAATGTTTTCAATATACCATATTCTTTTTTGCGGATGTGTAAGCGGATATAATACAGTATCCGACTGGCTTAAAATATTCATAGTAAATTATTCCTCCAAGAATTTAAAACTTACCTGTATTTGCAAAACAAATATTTTAATACCCGCAAGCCTTGCTGCAAGCCTGCAGAACCTATATAGCTCAATTTTTCTAGATAATACAGTATTAATAGGCATTAACTAATTTTGAGCCATAGCCTTCCTTGATTATTCTCACATATAAATAATTTTTATTCCTATACAATTCCATTGATATATTTGTTAACAAATCATTATTTACCATCTAGATGGAAATTTCTCAGCTAAAGCCTTACCCCAACCCTATTCTGTCAATTCCAGCAAATTGCCTTTATAGCCCTTTAGAAAGGTTATAAACTGTACCGTATTTTTCTCATGAAACTTAGTGCCCTTATACATCCTATATCTGCTCAAAACTGAATCTATCTGGCTAAATAAAACTCATTTATAAACTCCATGTTTTGACGCAAACTCTCTATGTAGAGTATGGGTTAAAAATAATTCCATTACTTTTCAATTATCCTTTACCACTGCTTTCTTAACATATAGCTTAAGGTCAAAAGCCTTGGCTGATTCTATACCTACACATAATGAGCAGCCAGCATATCCTAACCTGCATAGGTGGGAAGATTGTACACCAAGCGTATTTTTACATCGCTATAACCCTTGTCCCTCAAGTAAGCAGCAATTAAGTAAATACCCCTTTCTTTTATACTTTTCATCACATTATCGTTATAAACACTTAAAAATAGTACTTTAAACATTTAAACTACCCATCTAATTATTAAGGTAAAACTCTCCTTCTGCACCTGTACAGCAGCGAGATCGCTTTTTGGCAGACCTCGCTACCATGTATGCAGCAAAGTTAAATTACAAGCAAAGCCTGCATATATGCTTAATAATACTTTTATATTCCTCCAGCATACCGGATATCTTTTCCTCTTCAAAGTAATACCTGTCATAGCGTATAAGCACCTTTAAGGAGTTGAAGGGTTCAATATATACCCTTAAAGGTATATTTACATGGGTCTGCTCTTCTTCAAGTTCTATTATCATATCTCCTTCAATCTCCGCCGGCTTGTAGGGAAAGTTAAGATAAACTATCGCTTTGGTATATACAGCATCCTGTATGAGCTCTTCAGGTACCTGAGACCACTCTACAATCTGATGCACTGACACATGATTGTGGTTATTCAGCTTCAGGTTTTTACGCTGAAGCTCTCTCAGCCACCCGCCATAATCCCGGCTGCCCTCATATTTTATTCTCATGGGCAAAACATTTGAAAACAACCCGACTATTCTCTCAACACCCTCTATTTCTGTCGGACGGCCGGAGGTAACCGCAGCAACGAGTACATCGTCGGTCTGCTGCATACGGCTTTGCAAAACCGCCCAAGCCCCTTGGAATATAGGATACAGTGTCAGCTGCTCCTTGTTTGCAAATTCCTTTATTTTTTCTATTTCGCAAGATTCAAAGCATATACTGCATTCTCCCTGCTCAAAATCTCTTCTTATTTTATACTTGGGGAGCATGTCCTTTTCAGCTACCGAAAGCCCACCAAGCTCCTCCTGCCAAAACTCTCTAAGCTCCCTATTGTCTTTTGCTTTAAGCCAGGAAATATAATCTATATATTGAAAGTCCTCCGTATCTATAATGGCTTTGCCTTCTGCCAGAACCCTGTAGAACTCTGAAAATTCATTGTTCAGTATGGCTGAGCTCCAGCCGTCAAACATCGAATTTTGATATTTTAGTACAAACCTCCACTCCCGCTCCGCAAGCTTTACCAGAATGCATTTCATAAGGGGAGGCTTTACAATATCAAAGCTTCTCAGCCTTTCAGCCTCTAAGAGCTCCTTATAAAGCTTTGCTTGCTCCCCGGGGCTCTCTGCTGAAAAATCCACGGTTTCAAAAGGCAATTCTACAGAGCTGTGAACTATCTGCAGAGGCTCCTTTAATCTCCTCCACATGAAAGAAGTCCTCAGAGCCGAATGCCTCCTCAGTACATGCGCCCAGGCAAGCCTGAAATTAGATATATCTATTTCTCCGGTGATTTTGTACTGCAGCATAGCTGTGTCCAGCCCTGTGTTTTTGTAATTTATATTTTGTGCAAGCACCAGAGACTGCATGGTTGACAGTGGATAAACAGCCTCAATACCGGCATCCGCCGCAAACAGCTCCTCCGCCTTTTTCAAATCCTGCTCGTGGCTTATCAGAGACAAACTTTTCTCAATAGTATGCTTTTCCTTTAGCCCTCTAAAAAGCTCAAGCTTTACCAATTCAAGCCCAGGTACCGGGGAATTTATATTAAAGCCGTAGCAGCCGCACTCCTTAAGCTCATGGCAGCACGCTATCACCCCTTGTGCAAAACGGGCAATATCCTCATCCGAATGAGCCGTTGACAGGAAGCAGGTTGCACCTTCCCACAAATAAAAGCCCTTATGCAGAAGCTTATAATACATAAAGCGCAGCAAGGTGGGATCCTGGGTTTTAAATATAAATAATGAGGCAAAATGTACTATTTTAAGAGGAATTTGCGCTGCTTCAAAGAAAGCATTCAAATATCCGGCCAACTTATTCGTATATTCATTCAATTTTTCCTGTATGGTACCTGCTCCGTCTTTGATCATTTGCAGCACAGCCTTTGCGGCAGCCATAGCAAGGGGATGATGGTTAAAGGTTCCTCCTGTCTGCGCCAAAAATCCGCTGGGTGTCGATTGATCCCCATACTTCCACATACCTCCGTCTACACGGTCCATATATTTGGCTTTACCAGCAAATATACCTATAGGCAGGCCTCCTCCCACTATTTTTCCGTAGGATACCATATCGGCCTCTATTCCAAAATATGCCTGTGCCCCGCCAGGATGTATACGAAAGCCTGTGATTATTTCATCAAAAATAAGAGGAATATTAAGCTCCTTTGTAATCCTTCGCAGTTCATGCATAAACTCCACAGGCTGCAAGTCCGGTTTGCGGCTTTGTACAGGCTCAACCAGAACTGCCGCCAATTCACCAGCGTATTTTTTTATTAAAGCTATTGATTTCTGTTCATTATAATCCAACATAATTACATCTTCAGCCATTTTCTGGGGTGTACCCAAGCTTGTCGGAATGGGATGCTCACTCATACTTGAAGCATTCTTCATCATATAAACCCCATCAAAGGTCCCATGGAATGACCCGGAAAACACGGCTATTTTCTCTTTTCCTGTTGTTGCACGGGCAATTCTCATCAGATTCATTACAGCTTCCGTACCAGAATTGCAAAAGGCTACACGCTCAGCACCAGTAAGCTCTGATATAAGCTTCGCCACCTCTGCTGGAAGGCAGGTCAAGGGACCTAGCACGACTCCCTCCTCCAGTTGGCCCTTTACAGCCTCCTTTATTGCCGAATGATTATATCCAAAAAGATTAACTCCAAAGCCCATTGAGAAATCTATATACTCATTGCCGTCTGCATCCCATATTCTAGCCCCTGTAGCTCTGTTGACCAAAATCGGATAAATAATTTCCTTCCACTGTTTTACAAAGCCTTGAATTGCCCTTCCGTTTGCCCATACATGCCTATTCTCCTGTGTAAGCCTTTTGGATTCCAAGGTTCTCTTTGTATATTCATCTACAAAGCTGTCCAGATATTGTTTTTGTTTTTGATTTAATACCGGAGGAGTCTTTACAATAAATTTCTGTAAAAACCTTTCCTCCCCATCCGCAGCCTTTTTTACAGGAACCTCCTTATGTATAACCAGCGCTGCCTTGTTGGGCTGGGCTGCTGCAGCCGTATTAGCCCCCAAGCTTTGTAAGACCTTAAGCTGCTGGGACATTATTTCCAGCTGATTCTTTATTATGGAAGCAATATCACTTCCTGCCCCTGCTTCGATTTTATTTCCTGCAGGACTAGGCTCTAAACAGCTCAAAGGCTCTGCCGAAGCCCAATTTACTGCCGCATCTGCATCTGCTGCTTCACTGCAGCTTTGCTTTTCGACGGGTAATCTTTCCTGTATGTACTCAGAAAGCAGTCCCAGGCTATTTACATCCCCAAACAACTTTTCCCCGGAAATTTCAATCCCGTAGGAGTTTTTTACCTCCTGACTCAATTGAATAATAGAAATAGAATCAATTCCCAGCTCGAAAAAGCTCAGCTCCTCATCTATTTTTGATGAGTCAGTATCGAACATATCTGCAACAAACATCTTTAATTCTTCGAGAATTTTCTTTTCTCTTGAATATATTTTTTCATCAATCATAATACTACCTTCCGCTTTCCGGTTTACGGTTAAATTTACCGCAGCCGCCTCATTCCCTACAGCTTTCCCAAGAGGTATATCGAGCCAGCACCGTTTTGCCTCAAAGTGATAGCAGGGCAGGCTTATAGTCCTTGCAGAGCTGTTACGGGATATTTCATTCCAACTTATAGCTGCCCCAAGTACATATTGCTCTGCAATTTTTTCCAGACTATCAATACTTTGAACCAGAATATTCATTTTTGTATTTCCCGGAACTTCTCCATCTCCGTAATATATTCTCAAATCCGAATCGGTTTCCAAATTATTATTCAGCTCCCTGAGTTTTGAAATCAAATCCGGAATACTTCCAGCAATTACTGCAGCACGGTAATTATAATGTTCACGCCTCGCTTGAGTCGTATAGCTGATTTCCTTAAGCCTTATTTCTGGGTGGGCTTCAATAAAGCATATATAGCTTTTTATATACTCCTTAAGGGCTCTTTCTGTTTTGGCCGATATCGGTATCAGATGCAAGGCTTCATTTTCCCTGCTGCAAGACTCAAGCTCAGGAGCCTCCTCCAGCACAATATGGCAATTTGTCCCGCTTAAACCAAAAGCACTTACGCCGCATATACGGGGTCTGTTCTTTTGACTTTCCCAATTTTTATGTTCATTCACTAGATATAAAGGTGAAGAAATAAATTCTATCTTTTTATTCGGGCTGGAAAAATTAATGCTCGGCAGTAGAGCCTTGTTTTTCAAGCTGACAACAGCTTTCAACACTCCCAAAAGTCCGGCGGCGGAGTCTAAATGTCCATAATTAGTCTTAACCGCACCTATGGCACAAAACTGCTTTTTATTTGTATATTTTGCAAATGCATTGCTTAATGCCTGTATCTCTATAGGATCTCCAAGCTGCGTACCCGTACCGTGAGCCTCTATATATCCCAGCTCCTCCGGGGATATTCTTGCATTCTCCCAAGCTCTCACCAGTACATCCTCCTGGGCTGCAATATTAGGTGCGGTTATGCCTAGGGAGCTTCCATCGTTATTATATGCGCTTCCTCTAATTACTGCATGTATATTGTCCCTGTCCTGTATTGCCATGTCCAAGGGCTTCAGCAATATTGCCATAACACCTTCGCCCCTGCCCGTACCGTCGGAATCATCGCTGAAGGTCCTAGCCCTTCCAGTTGAAGATACTACATCTGGAATCGGCTCCCCTTTGTGATGAACAGGATTTATTAAAATATTCATGCCTCCCACAAGTGCCATTTCACATTCATGATTCCGAATGGACTGGCATGCTATGTGCAACGCAGCCAAGGAGGAAGAGCAGGCCGTATCCACCAAAAGGCTCGGGCCGGATAAGTCATACATATATGAAATCCTTCCGGCAATAACCGAAGCGATATTTCCCGGTCCTGCCATGATAGCCATATGAGGCTCAAGCTCCTTGACACATTTATAGTATTCGGTGGGATGGGGCTGACCCAAAAATACCCCGGTCCTTGTACCTTTGAGCCTTTCCTTTGTATATCCCGCATCCTCAAAAGCATGACATACTGTTTCGGTAAATATCCTCTGATAAGGATCCATCATGCGAGCCTCTTTATAAGATAATTTAAAGTACGGATAATCAAACTTATCAATTTCCTCCAAAAAGGCTGCCTCCGTCAGTGCATAGCTCTTTGGATCTATTCCTTTGTAATCTAAATATCCGGTTATATCCTTCAGCCTTCTGTCCCCGGGATATGAAATACAATCCGTCCTGTTTTTTAAAACATTATATAGCTCTTCTAAACTTTGTGCATTTTTTAATCTGACTGCAATTCCGATAATTGCAATCCCATCATTAACAGGCTTTCTATCTATTTGAATAGTATTATTCAGCTTGCCTGTTTTCAATTGGTTTAAAGTATCTAATAATTTGTTTTTATCCATAATCATTACCTCATTTGATTTAAGCCTATCTGCCATCCCATCACAGCTTATTTTACAGCATTTCTATAGATTACCCAGCAATCCTGCGAATAGCTCAAAAATCATATCCATTTTTTCATTATCAAAGGCTTGCCTGTCATAATCGAAGCTGATTATAAGCTCTTCATTATTCATCTCCCCCATAATAAGCCGTATATCATACAGCCTTGCTGCAGCCCCCCAAGTATCCGGAAAACTCCGGTTTGCTACCAATACCATTGTAGTATTTGGCATATTTTTTATATTACTGTCCTTCAACTCTTCCGGCTTATAGTAGAGTCCATGATCAGCTTTTGTCAAATTCTTATTTACATATTGAAAAAGCTGCTGCAGCTCATCGCTTATGCTCATATCTACCGTCAGGGGCAGCACCTTATCACTGTTATCAATGCAAGTATTAATATTAATACGTTCCCTGCCGCTGATGTTTGAAAGTACAAAGGCAAATACTGTTATCAGGATATCATTCATATTTACGCCGCTTTGTTCGGCCAGGCATACCAGCTTGTCCAAATCCTCGCCCTGCAGCTTAATGAAAGTCCCGCTCCTGTCCCCTGACGAACTCCGCCCTTCAAAGTATTCCCCAGGAAGGGTGATCAACATATTCATTATATTAAGCTGCCGCTTCGGTTCTGCGGCAGTCAAAAAATCTGCAAAGGCCTTTATAGTTGTATATTTAAAAAAGTCCGTAATTTTTACTTCGGGATAAGCATCGGAAATCTGGCTGTGCAGCTTCATAAGCAAAAAAGAATTACCCCCGATTTCAAAAAAGTTATCATTAATGCTGAAATCACTGATCCCTAAATTTCCGGACCATATTTCAAACAAGTACTGCTCTACCTCATTCTTTGGAATCTCATGCATTTTCCTTTCCGTAAGCTTCAAATCCGGCAAAACCTTCAGATTGATTTTTCCGCTCATATCCACAGGTATGGCCTCAAGCCTTATAAATGAAGCAGGTACCATATAGTCCGGCAACATTCCGGATAAGTAGTTTTTTAGCTGAGCACCGTCAGTTTCACATTCAGAGACATAGTATGCAAGCAAAAACTTATATTGCTGCTGTCCTTCCTTTACTAAGACGACAGCCTCCTTTATTCCCGGATAGTCAAGTATATGCTTTTGTATTTCACCTATTTCGATGCGATGTCCTCTGATTTTGATCTGCGAATCCCTTCTGCCGGCATATTCAATAATGCCACCGGAGAGATACAGCGCCAAATCTCCTGTCTTGTACATCCTTTTTTCAGATCTTGCTTCAAAAATATCCGGAAGGAAGCACTTCTCCGTTATTTCCGGGCAGTTTATATATCCGGGAGCCACTCCCTCACCGCTTATATACAGTTCTCCTACGACTCCGGGAGGACACAACCTCATATTCTCATCGAGTATGTATATTTTGGTATTTTGAGCAGGCACTCCTATCGGAACTGCATTTCTTTTGTTATTAAGAGGATCGAATCTGTGAATCATACAGCCTACAGTTGTTTCAGTAGGACCATATTCATTATATATATCAATTCCCTTACCCAATTTTTCCATCGTCTTTTGTGCCAGCACTGCAGTGAGCTGCTCACCGCCTACAATCAGCTTTTTAAGCGCACTTCTGCGGCAATCAATATCCAGAAGCAAGCGCAAATGGGTTGGGGTCAGCTTTATAATATTAGATATTCCGTCATTTACAATGGTTTTTAGTACATCCAGAGTTCTGGGGTAAATCACAACAGTCTGCCCTCCGAGCAGCGGAGCAAAAATTGAAGTAACCGTCAAATCATAAGCTATGGAAGAATATAAAGGAAAATATACCTTTTCCTCTCCAAAGTATTGTCTGATAGCCCATTCTGCATAGTTGACTACATTTTTTTGCTTAAGCATACAGCCCTTGGGTGTACCGGTAGAACCAGAAGTATATATTATATAAATAATATCCTCTGGGCTGTAAACGACCGAAACCCCTTCCGCAGCCCCGACGTATATTCCGGGGTTGTCTGTATTGACTACTTCACACCTGCCGGCAGAGTATTTGTTGTCGACGGTACTTAAGGAGAGCAGCAGCCTACAGCGGCAATCCTCCAATATAAAGCTTTTCCTTGCCTCCGGAAATTCCGGATCTATAGGTACATATGCCCCACCTGCCTTTAAGGCGCCTAATATGCCCACCACCAGTTCAGGTGAATTGTCCATACTTATGCCCAATATATCTCCTTTTTCAACTCCAAGGCCCCTTAATGCAGCTGCCAACTGATCTGACCTTTGCTTCAGCTCCCGGTATGTAATTGCCTTGCCCTTGTAAAGCAATGCAATGCTTTCAGGCTGAGCTTCCGCACATGCGTCAAAAAGCTCCTGTACAGTACTGTCATATGAGTATTCATAATCTGTATTATTGAACTCCTCCACATACAGGTGCCTTTCCTCCGGCGTTATTAATTCCACAGCTTCGAGACTGAGGTTGACGTCATTGATAACAGCAAAAATGATACTCCTGAAATACTCTCCATACCTTTCAACTGTGCCCTTTTCAAATAAATCGGTACAATACTCCAATTCAAATGCAAGCCTGCGGTCCTGCTCATGGCAAAACAAAGTAAGGTCGAATTTTGAGCTTTTGCGGTCTATATCGTACTTTTCAAGTCTGAGACCTTCGATATCAAGGCTGATTCTCTGCACATTCTGCATAACAATCATTGTATCAAAAAGCGGATTTCTGTCTATGCTTCTCTCCAGATTCAGCTCATCTATCAATTCTTCAAATTTATAATCCTGATTATCAAGAGCCTCAGCCATCTTATCACGCAGAACCTCAAGCACCTCATAAAATGCCTGTCCGCTTTCTAAACTCAGCCTAATAGGCAGGGTGTTTATAAAGGAACCTACTATACCCTGCAAATCCTGATGGGTCCTTCCTGAGGTCACTGTACCTATTACAACATCCCTTTGGTTTGACAATTTATGAACAAGAATATACCAGCAGGTCATCAGCACTACAAAAACCGTAGTATTCCTTTCTGCTGCTATTTTCTTCAAAGACCCAAGAACAGCCTCGGGCATCTCAAAGCTGATTGAACTTCCCCTGAAACTTTGTACTGCCGGTCTTGGAAAGTCAGTGAATATATTTAAGGGAATCAACTCCTCTTTAAATTCCTTTAACCAATACGCTCTCTGCTTATTTACTATTTCTCCCTGCCTCTGCTGCTGCCATACAGAATAATCCTTGTAGGTCCTGCCCGGCATTTCTATATTCTGTTCCTTATATAAAGCTATAAAATCCTCGATAAGTATATTATTAGATATACCGTCTGAAATTATATGATGTAGCTCAATAAGCAATATGCCCTTATCCCCACCGAGCCTCCCTAGGCTCACCCTTATAAGGGGCACTTTTTCCAGCTCAAAGGGACAGACACACTTTTGAAGCCCCTCCTCTATACGACCTTCTTCAAGGTCAAAAACCTCTATCTCCAAGCCTGTCTCACCGCTGATCTGCTGATAAATTTCTCCTTCATAAGATACAAAGCAAGTTCTCAAGCTTTCATGCCTCTGTACTAATTTCTTAAAAGTACTCTCGATTTTTTCTATATCTATATTCCCTTCCAGCAGAAGGCTTTCCACCATATTATAGCTTGTACTTTCCGGATTCATTTTCTGCAGGAAATACAGCCTTTTTTGCGTAGCTGACAAAGGATATACCTTTGTTTCAGGTGCAGAAGGAATCCTTTCCATAACACATTTATCCTTTTTGCTTATATACTCCGATAGCAAGCTTACCGTTGAATTCTTAAGGAATTCGGAAACCTGCATTTTTGTATTGTATAGCCTCTCCAGTCTCAAAAGGAGGGTGGTTATTTTAAGAGAATGTCCTCCAAGCTCAAAAAAATCGGAAGCTATTCCTATTTTTTCAGATGACAATTCAAGTATTTCTGCCCAAATATCAATAAGCTCAACCTCCAATTTATTGCGAGGCGGTATATAGCCTTCGCCGCTGCAGATTTCCGCTAATGAAGCAAAATCTATATTACCCGCTGCATCCAAGGGCAGTTCCGCAAGCTGTCTGAAGCTCTTAGGCATCATATATGGAGGCATTACGACATTGCAATGCTCCTTAAGCCCAGCCCCATCCAGCGCACCCTCCGCCGTAAAATATGCGTAAAAGCCCCTATTATCCTCAGCTGGCAGCAGCAATACATCCTTTATTCCTTTGTACTGCTTCAGCTGCAGCTCTGCATCATAGAGCTCCATATTATTCAATATTTTGTTTCTATCCCTGCCGAGCAGCTCTATTCTCCCATCGGTCACACGCCTGCCATATTCTCCCGTAGTTTTGAGACCTCCTACAGCAAGCTCACCCCAGAAACCAACCGCCTTAGGCTTTTTGTTTTCATCTACTATATAAATACCAGAGCCTTCTTCCGGAATCCCGGTAAGCCTCCCGGTCTCTGCATCCGTCTCTATACGCATATGCGAGGGATTTATGGTTTTGTATATTCTGTTTATAATGCTTACTTGAGCTGCAGAGGCTGCAACTCTGGCTTCCCGAGCCCGGTTTGCGGCACATTGAGGGGCACAGTCCTTCTCAAGTCCGTCAAGCTCAATATCTCTTACCGGCTTTTCTATACTGCACAAAGCCTGGGATATTACCAGCATATAGCGCTCCAGCAGCTGTTTTATTGTTGAGTCCTTGAACAAGTAAGCATTATAACTTAGCTTTAACTCTATCTCACCCTCTGCTTTATTTATTGAGAGTATAAAATCATTTTCAAATTCATTGCTGCCTATATCGGCCTGGTTTTCAAAGGCATGAATTGATCTCATAAAGGCAACATATCTAAAAAGCTTTGCGAATTTCCCAAGGGCTTGCATTTTAATAATTTTGCCTATAGGATAAACCGAATGCTTATAGCTTTGCAAAACTGAATCCTTTACCCTCAAGAGAAGACTTTTATATGTATTTTCTGCTTCAATCTTATTTCTGGTAATAAAAATATTATTTAAAGCCCTGCCTTGAGCTTTTAATGGAGGTATCCCCACAAAAATCTCACTGCTTCCGGTATACTTATGCAGCAGTACCTCTAATGCCGTCAGCAGAAATACAAAAATGGAAGGCTCGCTACCCTTACAGATTTCTACCAGGCTTAAATACTGTTCTCCCTTAATACTTACAAGCCGACTTTTTTCTTCATATTTTCTTGTACGAGGTAAATCGCTTAATATAAAGGCTTCTTCAAAATCCCCCGACAGCTGGTTCATCCAATACTCCCTGGCTTCTGTTAATGGAGTCCGGGCTTTTGATTCCATAGCAAGTCCCTCCTTCCTAAAAATCAAATTCAATACACAACTGATCAGTTATGTTTTCAACCACCACATCCGGCAGTATAATGCTTTCTATATCAGCATCCGGCCGGCTTATTATATTTTTTATTATATTTACAAATGTTTCGACTATAGAAACAATTTCATTTTCTTTAAAGCAATTTTTTTCATATTTCATAATCAGCTTATAGCCATCAAACTGCTGTATCTCAAAAGTAACAGCATACATAGTTTTATGCTCAAAAGCTTCATATCCGCATATATTCAATCCGTCTGCTCCTGTAAACAGCTTCAAATCCACAGGATAGTTTTCAATAATAACAAGCGTGTCAAACAGCTCCCCTCTGTTTCTGCTGCTTCCACCGTAAATGTAATTTTTAATTTCTGCAAAAGGCAGCTGGGCATTTTTGCTGTTTGACTTCAAATCCTCATTTACCTGTAGTAAAATTTCCATAACACTGTTGTTAGTGACGGCAGACACTCTTACAGGTATTGTATTAATAAACAAACCTATCATTTTTGTTATTCCTTTTAAAGGAATATTTCTTCCTGAATCAACTGTACCGAATACAATATCCTCACAGTTTTTATATTTAAGCAAAAGCAGTCCCCAGGCAGTATAAAGTATTGAAGCTGGAGTTATCTCCAATTCGTTTGCATAAGCTTCCATGCCAGCGGCCAAATCCTCCGGCAGTAAACCGGTATAAACTCCGGCAACCACCGGAGCACCTTTCTCTGCATTTTCCCTAAAGCTGCCTCCCAGGTCTTCATAGCCTTTAAGATAATCTCTCCAGTACTGCTTTTCCTCCGTCCAGTCTCTCTTCTGCATGTATTCTATATATTCAGAGTATTTACTTTTAGACCGCTTGGCTGCAGCCTCACCTCTTTGCAAGGCATTATAGCTTTGCAGCAGCTCCTTTATCAATATACTGTTGCTCCAACCGTCATATAAAATATGATGATGGCTGATTATAATGTGGAAGATCTCCTCTTCCTCCTGGCATAACAATATTCTTAAAGGGATATCCTCTATGTTAAAGCCCCTTGCCTTTTCCATTTCTTCAATCTGCCTCAAGGCTTCCTGCCTTGAAGCCTTTTCTGTATCCAATAAGCTGTAAAACTCTATACCTACAGATATATTCTTCATAACAATTTGTACAGGTACGCTTAAGCCCTTCCAATAATATAAGGTGCGAAGCATTTCATTGTCATTGACAACACTGCTCCATGCCTCCTTAAGGTTTTTGAGGGATACAGCTCCCGAAACAGTTAAATGTATTTGCTCAAAATAAGCGTCGCTGCCGCGTTGAGAAATATACTGAAAGAAAATTGCTTCCTGTGAAGAGGATAAGGCCACTATATTCTCTATATTTTCTCTTCTTTTTTTCATACTTCACTCCAGTGCTTGGCATCTAAACCTTTGTTAATAAATAACCGTAGCCTAAACGTGCCAAATTCAAATTAAACCTATTTTTTAATGCATCCAACCTTTTCAAAACCTCAAGCATACGCTCCTCGGGAAGCCTTTTCCGGGTGCATTCCCCAGCTTCTTGCTCATCCCAGCCCATTGAAGCTATTTCAATTAATTCTTTCAGCCATAAGGAGCATTCCTTGTTAAATTTTGCCATTATATTTTCATATTCTTCTTTATGTTCATTCAAGAGTTCAACTGCCGCAGCATTCTTTTCAAAATCCAGCACTCTGTAGTAATATCCCAACAAATGAGGGTATATTTCGGAGTAAAAATCCATTCTTCCGAAGGCATTGTTATGTTTCTCATTAAGACTGTTTTTGTAGCTGTACAGATAATTTACAAGCTTTTCTATTTCTGCTTCAACAAATTTGTATTTAAACCTTTGAGACTCACCTTCAGTTCCTTCAGTTAGCAGTCCGTCATTTTTTATACGCTCATAAATCATTGTACCCTCATATATATCGAGGAATGAAAAAAAGCGTATAGCATAGCCGTATTTTTCGAGAAACTCTATATTTGCCTTTATACGCTTGACCGTTGTGTAAGGATTAAAATTTATAAAACCCGGAGAAATACTGATGCCATGTTTTCGCATCTCTTCGATAACCTTGCAGTTGTCCTCTACCGCAGCAATTTTGTTATAGAGCTTCAAATCCTCCTCATTTCCTGCCTCAATCCCTATACAAACCGCAATCAAGCCAGATTTTTTCAAAAGCTCCATTATTTCGGGGGTTATTTTTTTATGAAATTCAGCCCTTATATCAGCAAAATAGGATATACAAAGCCCTCTGCCCAATATTTCCTGCGCAATAGCCTTCGGCCTCCTCAAATCTGAATAAGGATCCTCAAAGCTGCTGTCAATAAAATTAAATATATCAATACCATAGTTTTGCACAATCTGTTCTATTTCATCTACAACCCTTCCGGCATTTTTCCCCCTCCACTTTTTCCAAAACAGCTGCGAAGAACAAAAAGAACAATTTGAGCAGCAGCCTCTGGAGGTAGACATAAGGGCAATCTTGTACTTGTTACGGACAAGCATATCCCTTGCTGGGAAAGGCATATCGTCAAAGCACTGTATAGCTTCCCTATTTTCATTTTCAATTATATTACCATCCTTTCGGAAGCTTATACCTTTGACCGCATCAAACTCTCCACCTTCCTCTATGCAATCCAGAAGCTCCGTAAAGGTTATTTCGCCTTCCCCCCTGACAGCAATATCTATGCAGCTCTGCTCAAGTAGTATTTTTTTGTTGTTATAGGTTGCATATACACCTCCCACGCACAAAATACTATCCCCAAACATAGAACGAAGCTTTTCGGCTGTATGGTAAACGCTGTCACGCGACATAGAGTACATTGTAAGTCCGATTACCCTGGGGTTAAAAGCAGCTATTTCATTATAATCTATCTCTTTCTCATTTACCGACAGCAGCATAACCTCATAACCGTTTCTTCTCAACGCTGAAGCTATAAAGCATATACCCATATCCTCCATAGTTACAGCCATTTTGTCATTATGTATAAATGCTAAAAGTACTTTTGACTTCTTCAAGGCATTACCTCCATCTTATCTGCAGACAATAGCATATACCACACCGAATTCCGCTTAATGCGACGGCTTCAAAGCCGTAGACCCTTCAACCCAGTATAAATCACACCAACAAGATATTTATTTGGTGCGATTTATACCAGGGCTGCCTACAGAGCCATTTTATAAAAAGCCTTTATTTGCTTGTTATATTCAAAAGCTCCTGTGCAACCTTTTCTTCAATTTCTGCAATCTTCATCAGGCTATCGCTAATTTTCTTAATTGAGTTGTTTATCATTGCACTTTTATCCAGATAGGATAACTTTGTAAACTTGAGCCATATCAGCTTCCAGAGAGTACTTGCTTCAAGCATAAGCTTTGCTATATCTCCAAGCTCCGGAATAGAAAACTCGCTCTCGATATATCTCAAAAACATTGCGAAATTCTCCCTGCTGTTGTACATGTATTTCATCTGATAAAATAATTCAAAAGAGTGGTTGTTATTTTGCTTTCTCATCTCCTGAATAAAGCTGTCGGAGCTTAAAAGCTCCTCCCCAAAAACTCTGATCATCTGGAAGGAGCTTTCATTTCCTTCGTTGTTGAACTTATGCTCCATAAACCCTTTAATAAATGGCTTCCATTCGGAAATATCCTTCTCAGGCTCCCCAAGATCAAAAATACCGTATTTTAAATCCTCCGTACCCATTTCACTTACAGGAAATTTCTCCACCTTATTGGATACATAGGGGTCCACTACATAAAGGGTTTCCGTCTCCTTGTCCAACCCCACCACCAGGCTGAAGTGGTCCATATGATACTTCTTATGAAACTGTGTCCAGGCAGCATTAAAGGCATCATATTTTATAATCATGGGCCTGCCTTCAAGCAATTCCTTTTCAACCACCGTCAAAAACTCGCCAAAGTCTGAAAGATCCTTTAACCAAAAGCCTATTCCATAATACATATCAATAAGCCTTACAGGGTTTACATAGTACGGTGTACTCAGCCTTTCCCAAAAAAAGCTGTTATCATTTTCAGCCCTGGATTTAAATCCGAACACCCAAACACCTGCAAACATAAAGCGGAATTCTCTATTGAAAATCTTGGCTGCAGCAACCAAAGATGCCTGCAGACAATCACACAACCCCATTTCAATGGGTTTAGTCTCTAATAAAATCATACTTTATCTCCTATCTATAATTGCATTCATCAAGCTTATTTTTTTATAAAGCCGTGCTTTAAAAGCCACATTACGCTTCTACGGATTATATTATCTCCATATTCGCCCTTAAAGGCTTCTATAAGCCCGGCCATGGTCAAACCTTTGCCTCCCGCAGCCTCTAAGGGTGCTAATAATTTATGTCCTAAGGAAAACTCCGCCAAAATATCCTCTATGGGATAATGATAGGGAGTTGTTTCTTCGCCTCTGAGCAAGCGGCTTCCCTCCTGTGTTATAAAGAAGGCCGTATTATCCTCCAGGTATTCTGTAGGATATTGAGAAAAAGCCTTGCAATATATGGGCTGGATGAATTCCAGCCGCTTGTCCAAGTCCTGCTCGGGAGTGTTTTCCCTCTGCTCACACAGCTCCTCCCACAGGCTTTCGTATCTCTTTATTACGCTGGGCCAGCTGAACTTTTCTCTTGCAGTCCTCACAGAAGCTTCAGACATCCTTCTGCACAACTCCGGATTGTTAATCAGCTTCTGAAAAGCATTTTCATAGCACTCCAAATCAATTGCAACCGACTGGGCCAACAGAAGGTGCTGCAAACCCGAACGGTGTGTAACCTCGGAGGGAAACATGGCAGCATGCTTTATATCTCCGTCACAATGAGCCCAGTATGTAGGTATTTTAAAGCCCGTTAAATCTTCTTCAACACTTTCCTTATACCCGTCCCAGTCCGAGACAACCTGCGGAGTTCCTGAGGCCATAGCTTCAATAGGTGTAATACCGAAGGTCTCCTGAACATTGTCAACAGGTGAGGTAAACACATCAACCGCTGCAAACAAAAGATTTCTATTTCCTACATCGTTATTTTCCATGATCTTTACATTATTCTCTATTCCCAAGCCTGCAATAAATTTCTTTATGGAAGGAACAAACGGCAAATTCTTTCTATCGTGTCCTGCTAATATGAGAAGCAGTTTTTTATCCGGGTTTTTATCAAGCAAGCGCTTGAACACTCTCAAAAGCGGCAACAAATCGCCCTTGTCGTAAGCAGAGAATCGTCCCAGCCACAATATTGTAAATGCATCCTGTGGAATATCCAATTCCCTCCGAAGCTCAGCCTTATCCCTGGGAGCAAATCTTTCTGTATCTATTCCCAGCGGAATTACATCCAAGCGGCCCTGATAGCTTATATTGCTGTTATATGCCTTATTCAAGGCTTCGCTTACATTCTCCAACATTGTTTTTACTGCATGTTTTACAGAATTTGAAGTACATATAAGAGAATCATAGGGTCTAAAAGGCATCAGAAGCTTCATAAGATAGAAGCTCTCTATGTAGTTGGGATAGCTTGCACCGTGTATTGTGTAGGTTATAGGCACCTTCTTTTCCGCAAATTTTTCCCTTAAGTATACCAAGGGCATAAATTCCATGCTTATATTATGCAAAACATCTATGTCGACACTTTTCTGTTTCTGCAAAAAGTCCAATTCAGAAAACAGATTCAGCTTTGTCTTTACTTTGTTCTGCCTGTTCAGTACCGTATATTTTCTTTGTATAGCACTTTCTTGGAACTGCATAGGCTCACAAAAGCAAGTCATTTCTTCCATTGAGCCGTGCGTAAGTATTGCCTTGAAGGTATCATCCACTGCTATATCATAGCCATATACAGTATCCAAGCCCGCCATTACCCTAAAGGAATTACCCATTATACCTAAATTTCTGCATTTCTTCGACATATAGTCACCTCCGTATTATACGGCTTATAATAATTTTATCCGATTAAAATTTCAAAGTATTTTTTTCCCAAAGGTACAATTTCATTTAACAGTACTCCGGCCTCCTGCAGGGAGCCTGCCCTGTACACTCCCGAATAGTAGAATTTAGCAAGCTTCAGCCGTACTGCATTCCACTTATCCGTTATATCCTTTAAAAGCCTTGCCTCCTCGGAAGCAGTGCCAAACAGCTCCTCCACAAGATATCTCTCTGCATTTTTAGCCTTTATGATATCGTTAAAGCCGTTTATCATATCTAAGCTGCCCTCTTGAAGCCTATCACTGTCCTCAATCAAACGGTTAAAGCTTTCTGAAAAGCTTTTAAGGCTCTCAAAGCCCCCGGCAATATTTTTCTGCAGCAGCCTTAGGTTGTTCCTGTACAAGTCCGTATAGCTGTATCCCGCAGCAGCCTCCTTGCCCGGCTCTGATGCTGCACTGAAACTGAGATAGGTTTTCTCACCCTCCACAAAAAAGCTTTCAAAGAAGCCCTTATAGGAATTCACTATGTCCTCAAAGGATATGTCGATTTCGTTAAAAATTATGGTGTCTCTGTTTTCTTGCTCAATAATTTTAAATGTACCCTTGGTCTGATCATATCCAAAAATCAATAAGGAATGTCTCAAATGCTCTTTGTTGTACAAATCCTTGCGTAAAGAGCTGTAAAAGCAATCCACTGAAATAATTACGGGCTTGTCCTCTGCTATTGAGTCTATAATATCCTTTACTATATCCTTGGAAATTTCCTTAGCTTCAACAGATACGCCCAAATCATCTAATATTTCCTTCATATCTCTTATGAAGTCAAACTCTGTGAACAGACTTATATTGCCGCATTTATCGCCCAACCTGTAGAGAGGTATGCCATTAATCAAAACAGGCAAAATACTTTTGTCAAAGTAAATTAAAACAGGAAACAGCGCACAGTTAAAACATGAATAATAAAAAAAGCTGTTAAGGGGCTTAATATTATCAAGCCTTTTAATATCCGGTATTTTATAATTATCATACATATGCTTTCACCTTTTCCTCTGGTTAAACGACTGCCTGCTGCGTATAGCTTATATTGTCTACAGTACCCATATCCAGCTTGATAACCTTATCTGCAACATGGAAGTAATGATCGTCATGAGTTATTGCAATCACTATCTTATTTTGATTTTTTATTTCCTTTAACAGAGTTGTATAAAAATACTTTTTAAACTCGGGATCCTGATCCGCAGCCAACTCGTCAAATATACATATAGGCTTATCGTCCAAATAGCTTACCAGCAGTGCAAGCCGTTTGCGCTGTCCGCTTGAAAGAGCGGTTGTGCTGAACCGACCGTTTTCAACGGTTACCTTATTGTCAATTTGCAAAACATTGAGATATTTTTTTACTATATCATTTTTGTCTTCCCAATTTATTCCGTACAGCTTTTCAAACAGATAGTAATCACTGAATATATTCGAAAAATGCTCTCCCAACTCTCTTTGGGATACCTCTTTTCCGTCAAGCTCTATAAAACCGCCGCTGGGCTTGTATAGTCCTGTGATTGTTTTTATCAGGGTTGTCTTTCCGCTTCCATTTCCCCCGGTAATGAAGGTAACCTCTCCGGACTTGAATTCAAGACTTATAGGACCTATCTTAAATAGATTGTCGCTGTTTTTGTATTTATACTCAATATCTTTGAGCTTAAGCACTGACGGCTTTTCAAGTATGCTTAAGGTACCGGGGCTGTATTCCCCTGAGGTGTCTGATTTCTCCAAGCTGTTTTCATACTCACTGTTTAAAAGCGTTATTTCCTGAACAAGGTTGTTTATACGCTTCCAGCTTACATTGACTCTGAAAATTCTAGGTATATTGTTCAGCAGACCCCGTACAGGTCCTGTCATATAAATATAGACAAATACATAGGTTTTTAGTTCATTCATGTGTATATTTTTGAACAATATGGGAAATACAAAGGCCACTGCCCCTATCACTATAGTAAAAATCAGTTCACCCACCACAAAAACATTTGTAAATTTGACCGAAGCCAGAGTACTCTTTTCTTTATACTCATTGCAGCTTTTCTCCATATCCTCACGGAAATCTCTTTGCTTCGCTCTATTTGTATTAAGCTCCTTAAAACCCTTTACCAAATCAGTAATAAACTGAAAAAATGTATTTTGTATATCCCTGGTTCTTTCCCAAAGCTTATTCGCAGATTTGCCTTCCATAAAATACAGTCCCGCAGCCAAAGCAATAATAGCTATTGACAAAAGCAGTCCATAAAAGTTTATCGTACCTAGGTAAATAAAGCAGCATATAAGCGTAACCCCGCTGGTAATGGCATCAATAATTATGGCCGGCATGTCGCTGACAGTTTCGGTATCGTTATTCAGGGTTGCGTATATCCTGTTTTCCTCTACCTCCTCAAAGAGATAAAAGGGTGTTCCTAGTAATCTGTCAATCAGCTCCATTCGTTTTGAATAAATTGTCTCATTGCTTATAGCCACCATTCTGTTTCTGACTAGCTTCTGTGCTATTACATACATTAATATACCCAGAGCAAGATATGCGAGTAAGCCGCTTTTAAGGGCATTCACCCTATTCAGCGCTTCATTTATTGCAAAAATCACCATAGTATTTCCTAAGCCGCTTATACAGCTGAATACAAACAAAAAGAAATAGGGTGTCTCATTTTTCTTTGGAAAGCAGTTTATTATTTGATAGTATACGGCAAATACCGCCACTGCTGTAAATATTGCAACGGCTGCAACAGACATGCTATAGGGTGCCCATACGTACAAGGCCTTCCAAGAAAGCCCGTTAAACATAACTGTAGGTATCATGTAGAGACAGTATCCCAAAAACAATACAAAACCCAGGTTTAAAAATAAATCCTTTATATTGTCCCTACCGAAACTAAAGTGTCTTTCCTTACGAATTATTTCTATGAAAAACCTTAGGAAATGATAAATAGTAGCAATAAAAAGTATGACAGCCACACAGAATATAGCAACGGCACCATTATCCCTTGCAACCATGGAGGAATCTATTTCTTCCATTTCTCTTCCCTGGAGAATATCCATTATTCCCATGCCTATAGATTCACCGAACCTGTCGACGCCTCCTATATTAGTCAAAATGCCTACGGCCAGCTCTTCTTCCTGCTCAAATACTATATAGGATGAAAAGTTAGGGTTGCCTCCGCCGTGAGCTAATTCCCCTTCCCCTTTTTGATATACGTCCCAGCCGGAAGCATAAGAGGCTCCATCCTGTTCCCTCGGCTTGACGGAACGGTTGGGAATATGGGCTTTTTTGATGGCATTTTTGAGCTCCTCATTACCCTCAAAGGATAAGGTCTGAGCCTTCAACCACTTGGACAAATCCTCAGCATCGGTTATTATATAGCCCGCCGGAGTGTTTCCTCTATATGTAGGTGCATAGTATTCCCTAGGCATCATAAAACCGATCTTATAACCTACAGCCATCTCAGATCTATTATAGGCTTCAGCCCTATACATATAGGTATTATTCATATTCAAGGGCTTTAATATGTTTTCTTCTATAAATTGCTCATAGCTTTTTCCGCTGACCTTTTCAATTATTAAGCCCAGAACATCATAATTTAGGGTTGCATATTTGTATTCCTTCCCGGGGTAAAAGTCCAACTCCTGGCCTACCAACCCTCTTACGGTCAATTCAATTGCATTTTTCGCCGAAGTCGCAGGTATCTCCCCTATAGTTCTAAAGGGTATCCCTGTTGTATGATACAATAAATTGGCTACTGTAAGCTCAACAGCTTTTCCCTTGTAGTTTACCCGAAACCAGGGAATATACTTTGTAACCGGATTCTTGAGGCTCAATTGCCCTCTTTCCTCAAGCAGGCGTACAGCCAAGCCCGTAAAGGCTTTGCTGCAGGAGCCAATCTCAAACAGTGTATTTTCATTTACCGGCTTCTTATCTTCCAGACTAGCATAGCCAAAGCTCTTCTGATAAACTGTATCACTGCCGCTGGTAATCACTACCGTAATCCCCGGTACTTTTCCGGCTTTCACTTTGTCTTGTATGTGCTTTTCTATTCTTTTGAGAGTTTCCAAGTCAATTGCCTTTTTGGCATCGGCACTGCCCATACTAGGTATAAATACAAAAATTAAAGAAATCAAAACAATAACGACTATACATCTTATCTTTATTCCTTTTATAATTGCTCTCCCTCCTCTATCCAAAATACTTATAATAAAATCCTGCCCTATAAAACTGGGTACAATTCACAGAATCTACTAATAGTATTCCCGCAAAACTCCCTCAATCTCTGTTAGTTTCTCCATTATAGAAACCGTATGTACCTCCCATTTTTTCAATATATTAGTAAGCTGCTGCATATCGGCATAATTATCAGTAATCTCTCTGCACGCTTCAATGAAGAATTCCAGATCGATTAAGAACAGAGACTGATACATTTTTTTAACTATACTTAATTCTTCAGTTTTATTGTTGTCTTGGGCTATGTATGAAATATAATTTTTATTATAAATTGGTGTAACTACTTTTCGCCATTTGGCAACAATCTCATGACATCTGGCAGTTTTTTCGTCTTTGAATCTATAATTTATATCATTTTGCGCCAGCAAGCCATTTTCCACAACATATTTGTGTATAGGAGTCCCTTCCGTAGCGACTACAGTACATGCTATGGACAAAGGCGGGCTGATATTATAGTCATCGTTGTATAGTCCTATTTCCTTAACCTTATTCAGAAATTCCAGCACTTCGGAGATCTTAATGATTGGATCGAATATCAATATGCCGTAGGTATACTTTACTTTATATTCCTCAAGTATCCTGATTGCATTTATATTGTCCTCAACCTTTACCTGTTTGTTAAAAAAGTCCAACTGCTTCTGCAGCAAGCTTTCTATACCTACATTTACATTATACAAACCTATCTCAAGGAACTTTTCAATAATATGCCTGCTCTTAACAATTTCATTTGCTCTGAAATCCACTAGAAATTTTACATTTATATTTTTTTCCTTTATCAATTGATAAAAGCGCTCAAACCATTCATTTCCCGGTTTTGAGGCTACATGGAAATTTCCGTCGTTAAAGGATACATATTTGACTCCATATCTTTCTATCAAATATTCTATTTCTTCTACCACATTCTCCGGGCTTCTTCTTCTGACCTTTCTACCGTTGCACTTATTAAAAAATTCCTGTATTCCGCAGTATGTACAATTTCCATAGCATCCGCGGGCTGTAAGCACTGATACTATCTTTCTTTCAGAAATAAAAGGCTTTTCAGGGAAAGGTAATATATCCAAATCCTCAATCAAATCTCTTTTTCCCGTAAAAATAATCTCATTATTTTGCTTATAGGCAATACCCGGTATATTCTTCCAATCCTCACCCTTGTCCAGCTTTTCTACCAGCTCCAGAGCAGTAAATTCTCCTTCTCCTATAACACAGCAATCAAAGTTGTCAAAGCTGTTTAACAGAAGCTCATAGGATAAAGTGGGCAAATAGCCTCCCAAAAAAACAAAGGCAGAGCTGTTTTTTTTCTTTATACCATTTATTATTTTCAACGTATTTTTAAAGTTGAAATAATAGGCTGAAATACCGATAATGTCATATTTACCCTCATATATTCTTTCACAAACCTCATTTGCACTGATATCCAACCTGGCACATTCTATGATATCCGTTTGATAGCCGTTTTTATTGAGATAAGCGGCTATATAGCCTAAGCCTATGTGGGGCAAATTATACGGATTCATAAAGTATCTGTTTCTTGTGCTTAAGGGAGATGCATCCGAAGTCTCGTTAATTAATGATGGATTAACCAAACAAACGCGCATTTAGACCTCCTAATAATTATATTATTTATTTACATACCAAACTCCGCTTTCTTCCGACCAGCAGCCGTATTGCGGAAAAAATTCTGTAATAGCGTTCTCTTATGAAATCATTGCATGTCCATTTAGTTTGGCTGCTTAATTTTTGGGGTAGCTGAAATTCAAATAAGTCCGATTTGAAACATAGGTGTAAAAATCCTGATAGTTTAATAAATTTTCCTGCTTCTTATTTACATAAAAGACTTCTCTCCCCTTTTGGGTTAACACACTGCGATTTGCCATCGTTGTGTACCTTTCTTCTCAATATATAATTATATAAAGCACACTAATTAAGTTATATATTAAATTAGTGTGTTTTATATCAAATTGAACGTACTTACCTTTTATATAAAAAAGCTTCCTTTATTGTCATGTACTGTATCGACACAATAGGTGCATATATCTAAATTACATATGTTCTCAGAGTATTTTTTTGTAAACTCCTCAAAACGCTGCCCCTGATATACCTCTTTCATCGACTGCTCTCTGACATTCCCCAGATTATATCTGATTATTTCACAGGGAAATACATTTCCAAAGGCATCTATCGTGCAGCTTTCATATATGCTCAGGCACTGTTCCTTGTCACGCTTTACCCCATTTGAGATATCCTCCAGACTCCTCGTAAAGAACATAGTTCTGGGAATCTTAACACCGTACTTGCGAGCGTGTTTTTTCAGAACCTCTCTCTTTTCCTTTATTTTCTCAATGTCCCTCAGTACAAGCTCTTTTTCAGCCACTACCCTATGAGAAGCCGCCGGCTCTCCGAAATAGCTGTTTGTGACATCTGCAACCTCTTCGCTTATTATTGTAGGGTGCGTAAAGTTAATCATTTGTATTCCGTGCTCTGCAGCTATTTGTACTACTTCCTCAATTCTGTCTATATTGATAACCGTAATATTGGTATTTATAGTTTTAAACACCTTACCCAGAGGATCCGCCGCATTCATATGTTCTATGGCCTGTATCAGCTTGTCAAAAGCGTCCTCTCTTCCCCTCAGAATATTATGGCATTCCTTGGGCCCGTCCAAAGAAAAGTTAATTCTTTTCAATCCCAAATTTACTAACTTCTCTGCCAACTCTTTTGTCATTGATAAACCGTTGGTAGAGAAGAAGGTTTCAATTCCAAGGGAAGTACAGTATTCTACTAACTCGGGAAGTTTTTTGTAGAGAGTAGGCTCTCCACCGTGTATCTCAATATATTTGCAGCCCAGCTCCTTTATTTGATCAACCAACTTCAAATGCTCCTCAAAGCTGAGCTCCTCCTTTACCTCACCACCCCCAGTCAAAAGCTCCTTTGACATTTTCCAGGTAGTGCAGCTTAAGCACCTTGAGTTACATTTTTGAGTCACTTCAATCTTTACCATCTCAAGCTTAATAGCCTTATATAATCTATGTACACATTTATGATTAATGATAATCAGTCCCTTCTAATATTCTTATTTTAACGGTTTAAAAAAATTAATTTTCTGCTCTGCGTTCAAATATTACGTCAATTACCTCATTGAAGGTTGAAAAATGGTTTACATCCAGCTCAAAATCATCGAATTCGAATTCAAATTCCTCTTCTATAGCTATCAGAAACTGCACATAGGTAATTGAGCTCAAAAGCGTATTGATGGGCTTATCCAGACTAATCTCTACGTTTTCGGCTACGGCACCCTTCACTTTTATAAACTCTATGATTTTTTCTTCAATCATTTGTCTTAACATTTTTAATTACCTCTTTCAATATTTATAATTTTTATTTTAAAGGACCAGCTTTCATAACAAGCAGCTAAGCAAGCTCACTTAACTGCCTTAAAGCTAATTTTTCTCCTTCATCATCTTTTCAATCAATCCAGTTATAGTTTCTATTTTGCCGAACATTTCAAAATTAATCTGACTATCATCAAACTGAACATTAAAGGCTTCTTCCAGAGCAACTACTATTTTAATAAAACTTAAGGAATTTATTCCCAAATCAGTAAAATTTCCATTTATTATATCAGTATCAGCAATGTCTGTTTTTCCTGTGTTTTCCTTTAGTATTTTAATTACTTGTGCTTGAATATCATTCATTTAAACCACCTCTTATTAAATATTTATAAGCAATCAGAACTGTATAATATAGTACCTGCTACAGATTGTCCATATGCAAGCATAGTTTATCGATCAACTTTACAAACTCTTCATGATGATAAGCTGCTGTTATACGCATCCAGAAGGGCTCCTCCGAAACCTCAATATTATGTCCGTTATAAAAGCTTTCCGGCAATATTATGGTCTGTATAGCCTTGGAAGTGTCGGAACAAAACTTAAGCTGATCCTTTTTAGATGTTTTATTGAGGCTGATGCAGAAGTTAAAGCCTCCACGAAGCTCGGTTATATCATAAATATGCTTGCCGAGCTTTTCTTTTGTATATAAATAATTATTGTAAATAACCTTGTAATTGCTATTAATCTCGTTGCGGAAACCATCTATTTCTTCATTTATATTGGGGTTTTTCAAAATTCCTTTAAAAAACTCCGTATATACCTCCGAGCCTCCGGTTGTTATTATCATATTTCTAAACATCTTCATAATATTGGCTATATCCGTTTGAGCAGTATTTGGATTTTGCTTTAAGTAAATAATCCTGAACAACAGATCAATAATAAATGGCGTAATGTATACCATCGGAGGATTGAAATAATATATTTCATTAAGATATGTAATATAATTCATTATTTCCTTATTTGCGGTTATATACCCCAATCTTGCTCCCGGTAAACTTCTTGTCTTTGATATGCTATTAATAATTATAGTATTTTCAAAATAACCCTCTTCTGAAACAGCTTTATTGATGTTTACAAATTCAAAGCAGCTTGCAAACTCTTCTAATTGGCATTTATCAATCAGAAATAATATATCGTGTTTTTTCAACAGCCTGATAATTTGCTTAAGCTCAGCCTCAGTATATATTTCCCCCGACGGATTCAGCGGTAAGGAAAGTACCACAAGTTTAGGCTTGACCTCCTCCAATACAGCTTCTATCTCATTAACAATAGGGGCAATTCTACCTTTTTCCCTGGAGGTAAGCGTAATTCCATTTAAATCGTAGCGCTTAAGACATTCATAAAATAAATAATAGTTTAGTCCCAAAAACAGAATATTGGATTTCGGATATTTTTGTGAAAAGTATTCATAGAAAAACACTATCGCAGGCGTTGCACCGGCTGTCAGACATACTTTGTCCGCAAAGTCATCCGGAATACTGAAATCCTCAACGGCCAAAAGCTTTTCGTAATATTTCAGCGCCTCCGTAAGTGTCGGATGTCCATTAAACAAGGTGTAATTTTTAATAAATCTACCATTTTTTATTTCACTAAAAAAACAATCCGTATACAGCTTTGGAGGCGAAAACTGGCTTATTCCGCTGGACAGACTTGATTTGAAGGATATAAGGGAATTAATACTTATGCCCGGTAATTCAAATCTGTTGGTGCTCCTGTGCTCTACATATTTTAGTTTATCCATCGTCAACCCCCTTTTTATTTTATCCGGCAACAGCTATTCTATGTCTACCCGCGGACTTTCCCATGAGTGGAATACATTGCTGTAGCACAGTGTATAAGCTCCGCAATCCCCTAATTCCAATATATCGTTTTCTCTGAGTTCATAGGTCAGAAAAACCTGAAACAAAGGCCTATGCAGACTTGTAATATCAAAGAACCTGTGGGGTTTTCTTTTTATCTTTTCGCCTTCCCTGCTTATAAGCTTGATATATCCTGGTTGACGCATAAGCCCTGTAGGTATTCCTGCGTCCAGGTACACATCATTAAAAACGCCTCTTTCCTTTATCATAATAACTTTTGTATGTATTTTTCCTGCTTTATTGATTATAGCGGAGCCCGGCTCTGCTATAATTTTGATATCATAGGCTTTTTTTATTTTTTCCAGCCACTCATTCAAGGTCCGGTAGAACTCCTCAGGAGCATTCAGTGTATAGCTTCCGCCTATATTCAAAACTAATTTTTTGCTGTTATCAAGCTTTTTCAACAGGGGTTCTACCCGCTCCAGAACCCTTGACAAATACCCAGTATTTTTGTTTTCACTTATATGAAAAGATATGCCGTCAACAGCCTTAAGCAGATTATACTCACTGTTATCATAGGCTTCTATTTTTTCCAGACTCATCCCATACTCTATGCAATTCGGAACTAAATCACATATATAAATTCTTAAAATCTTTTTTGAATCGGGAGCTATGTTTCGTAATTTGTCAAATTCTCTTATATCGTCAAAAACAAAGTAGTCACAACCATTGTTATACAAAAATTCAATCATTTCCGCCTTTTTTATAGGCAAACCACAATAAAGTTTATCTGTAGATACATTAAAGTTTAAAAGCTTTTTGAATTCCTCTAGGCTTGATACTTCGAATCCTGAATTTATCTCATTAAGAACACCGATAACTCCAGAGTCTGAATTTGCTTTAAGTGAATAGTAGATGTCACAATTGTGCAATAGTGCTTTGATTTGATTGTAGTTTTCAATAATTTGCTCTTTCTTAAAAACATACCTAGGTGTATATGCCATTGTCCCCCTCCCCGAAATTCAGAAAATTTTTTCTATCTCTTAAGTATTATAGTACATGCATTGCCAGATTTCAATGAAGATAATAAGTTCTTAAATTTTAAAATAAGCCCTTGGTATATCTAGCCTGCAGACCCTGTTTAGTTGGTAAAGTTTGTACTATTCGCTTTTATTTTAGTCCAAATATTTCTTCCAATATATTCCTAATAATATCGATGTAATATACTAAATTATCTTTTAATATATGATCATGACAACCTGGCCCTTCGTAAATTTTCATTTTTTTCTCCGTCAGCTTGCTCCACAACGTCATATTGTTTCGGCTTTCTTCCGAATGCACACAATAAATATTGCTTTTTACTGTGTAATTGTCAACTATATTATTCAGATAATTAAAATAGTGTTTTCTTTTTCTAACGGCACTTTCGATAATTGAAGCAAATCTTTTGTTGTAAGCCATACCTTCAAATTGAACTTCCAACTGTTCATCAATATCTTCTTCTTTCATTTCCCCTGCGGTAAAGCCAGGCTCGGTATCTATAAATATCAAATCGCTTACCTCATATCCCAGCTGCTCCAACCTATGAGCAACATGATACGCTAGCCTTCCGCCTATACAAAAGCCATATAGCACATAGGGTCCACTGTTTTGCTCCTTCAAAACCCTCTTCACATAAATATCGACAACGTCCTCGCTCTCTATATATGAAAAGCTGTAGAAAGAATAATCTTCAAGCTCTGCCGTTATAGGCTTTATATAATTTCCATATCCTGATATTGGCGGGAAGCAAAATACTTTTCGAGAGCCAGCTTTATTCATCAACACACATATATCTTCCTTTTTCCGCTCCATGTATTTTTTTATCATCTCTCCAAGCTGTTCCACCGTCCTAATCCCCAAAACTTGGCCTACAGCCAATGATACTCCAAATTTCTTATTCACCTTAGCCAGCATTTCAATCAGATTTAGAGAGTTACCCCCTAAACCGTAGAAATCCTCATTCACACCGATATCCTGAAGTCCTAACAAACCATTCCAGATATCCGATATAATTTTTTCTGTTTCATTTTTAGGCGCACTTTTTTCAGCCCCTCCTATCAGCTGCCCCTTCACAGAAACAAGCTTATTTCTGTCTACCTTGCCGTTTTGATTAAGAGGTATGTTTTCTATATTTATAAATTGTGAAGGTATCATATACTCCGGAATCTCCATAGAGATGTAATCCCTAAGCACCTTTACAGTCAGCCTGCAGGTGCTTACTATATAAGCACATAAGTATTTGTTTCCACTGTCATCCTCCTTTGTTATCACCACAGCCTCTTTTATGTCCTCATGGCTCAATAGCCTGTTTTCTATTTCACCCAGCTCAATTCTAAATCCCCGTATCTTTACCTGATGGTCAATCCTGCCTAAAAACTCTATATTTCCATCGTCCAGCCATCTAGCAAGATCGCCTGTCCTATACAGCCTATCTCCTTCCGCCTCTGGAGTTTGTATAAATTTTTCCCTTGTCAGCTCCGCTCTGTTTATATAGCCTCTTGCCACTCCTGCCCCTCCGATATATAATTCTCCCGGTATGCCCACAGGCTGCAGCTTAGAGTATTTATCAAATATATAAAACTTAATATTATCAATGGGCTTTCCTATTGGGATTATCTCCGGCAGCCCCGTCACAGGACAATCATAGTATGATACTTCTACCGTTGCCTCAGTGGGACCGTACAGATTATGCAGTCTCACCCCAAATCTTTTA
>CALGKJ010000111.1 GCA_937930535.1 uncultured Clostridia bacterium | reverse complement strand
TCCTTCTGGTGTTTCTATAGGACACATTCTGCCATAGTGTGAGTGGTGAACGTCTCTAACCTCGAAGCCTGCTCTTTCTCTGGATAATCCGCCAGGTCCCAATGCAGATAGTCTTCTCTTATGAGATAGGTCTGCCAATGGATTTGGCTGATCCATAAACTGAGACAATTGG
The DNA here is from genome assembly GCA_937930535.1 of uncultured Clostridia bacterium. Lineage (GTDB taxonomy): Bacteria > Bacillota > Clostridia > Lutisporales > Lutisporaceae > CALGKJ01. The sequence goes on along the minus strand of CALGKJ010000111.1, from coordinate 11,049 downwards.
CTGCTTCCAAAGAACTCTTTGATTGCGGCGGCTACTGGTCTGATATTTACCAGCTGCTGAGGAGTAACTACATCAATATCTTGTATAGTCATTCTTTCCTTAACAACCCTTTCCATTCTGGAAAGACCTATTCTAAACTGATTTTGCAGAAGCTCTCCTACAGATCTTAGTCTTCTATTTCCGAGGTGGTCGATATCATCAACATGACCTATTCCGCTGGAAAGGTTTATGTTATAACCGATGGATGCTATTATATCGTCTATTACTATATGCTTTGGAATTAAATCAATTATCTTATTTTTGATTTCTTCCTTGATATCTGCCTCAGAATCATAAGTATTTAAAATTTCTTTTAAAACTCTTAAATTAACCAGTTCTCTTATTTCTAAATCCGAAATATCAAAGTTCAAGTATTCATTTATATTTACAGAATTATTTCCTACCAGCTTTACGCTTCTTCCTTCAACTAGAACGTTTACTTCGTTTATACCTGCATTCTGTATTATTGCTGCTTTTTTTCTAGTAATCTTTTCGCCCGCTTCTGCAAGTACTTCACCAGTTCTAGGATTAACTACTTCCTTTTCTACCCTTTGATTTGCCAGCCTTGCACTTAAACAAAGCTTTTTATTAAATTTATAACGACCTACCTTGGCAAGATCATATCTCTTAGCATCAAAGAATAATACATCTATAAGGGATTTAGCACTTTCAACTGTTGGCGGTTCACCTGGTCTTAAACGCTTGTACACTTCTATAAGTGCTTCTTCCTCAGATTTTGTTCCGTCTTTTTGAAGCGTAGCTTTAATTCTCTCGTCTTCTCCAAGAATTTTTTCTATACTATCATCTGATCCAAACCCTAATGCTCTAAGCATTACTGTAATAGGAATTTTTCTTGTTCTATCAATTCTGACCCAAAGAATATCATTTGAATCAGTTTCATATTCTAACCAAGCACCTCTATTGGGGATTACTGTAGATGAATATAAACTTTTTCCTGATTTATCTATGGTTTCTACATAGTAAACCCCTGGAGATCTAACCAATTGGCTTACTATAACCCTCTCCGCCCCATTAATAATAAATGTACCTTGTTCTGTCATGAGAGGGAAATCTCCCATAAATACTTCCTGCTCCTTAACTTCATTGGTCTCTTTATTAATCAGTCTGATTTTCACTTTAAGCGGAGCAGAATATGTAACGTCTCTTTCCTTACATTCCTCTACGGAATACTTTGCCTTGCCCTCTAATGTGTAGTCAACGAACTCAAGTACGAGGTTTCCTGTGTAGTCCTGGATAGGATTAATATCATTGAAAACTTCTTTTAATCCTTCCTCCAAGAACCAATTGTATGAGTTCTTTTGAACTTCTATTAGGTTGGGCATATCCATTACTTCATCAATTCTTGAGTAGCTCATCCTCTGAATCTTCCCAGCAGAGATTGGATGTACCATAAAGTCACTCACCCCTTAATTATTCTTGTTGCCCTTTAGCAATTCAATAAATTGTTATATTGAAATAGCTTGTTTGTTTAGGCGTTAGTTGCTGCATAAACTGCATCAGATAACAAGGTTATTATTGTACAACCAATATACAAAATCTTGTTATCCATTAAGAAAACACTTTATTATATAAATATAAACTACAACATAAGTATAATTTATATTGCTTTCCTGCATAAAAACAGAATAATATATGCTTTTATATTTAATAAAAAGCATTTTTTAACATCTCATATAAGAACCTTGCGGCTTCTTTTTATTATATAAATCGCAATAAATATATTGCATTATCGTAAATATGTTGTGCGATTTATATTTCATAGAAAGCAAAGGATAGTATTTGAACAATGAAAATTATTTACTGCTTTCTATATAATAAAGCAAAATAGCCAAAAGCAAAAAAATCCTGAGCTAAGTCTACACTCATAAATGTAAACTAGTTTGAATGTGCATCAAACTGACTTTTCGATTCGCTTTTGGTAAAAGTACTATTTACGCATACCTACTTGTAATATTGCCTTATTTTATTAGTATTATACAATATTGTTAAAATGTCTTTAAAAATTCTTACTACAATGCAATATATAATGTTAACACACCATATCCTTACTGTCAAGGTTTAATAATGTATTTTTTCAACTCTTTCTGTTTTAACGTAATATTTGGTTTGTATAAATGCATATGGCAATTATTTTAATTACATAATGATATTGATTATCATTTACATTTGATGTATAATCAGATCATAGTATAATCATTTTTTATCAACAGACCCATAATCTGTATTGATATTTAATGGTGCTAGTATCTCATAACAAACTTATTTACAAGGAGGGCTAATATATGAATACTACTGTAATAATGGCTTTTGGATTAACCCTTATTGCTGGAATATCTACCGGCATAGGAAGCCTTATGGCATTTTTTCTAAAAAAGACGAATACCAAGCTTCTATCCATAATTCTTGGTTTTTCTGCTGGCGTAATGATATACATATCTACAGTGGAGCTATTTCAGGATGCCAGAGAAGTATTAACTGCTGAATTTGGAAATGTATTAGGCATGTGGATAACCTTAGCTGCCTTTTTTGGTGGTATGGTTGTAATTGCAATAATCGACAAGCTGATACCTTCCTTCAAAAATCCTCATGAAGCTTACAAAATTGAAGAAATAGAGACTACCTATTGTCAGATTAAAGGCGTTAACGCACAAAAGCTTATGAAAATGGGAGTTCTCACCGCTATTGCCATCGCAATTCACAATTTCCCAGAAGGTATTGCTACATTTATAGCTGCATTTAAGGATCAGAATACAGGAATAGCCATAGCTATAGCTGTAGCTATTCACAATATTCCCGAGGGTATTGCTGTATCTGTTCCCATATACTGTGCTACGGGAAGTAAAAAGAAAGCACTTGTTTATTCCTTTTTATCTGGTTTGGCAGAACCTTTGGGTGCCTTGTTGACTTACCTGTTCTTAATGCCTATTATGAATGAAACATTACTAGGAATATTGTTTGCGTTGGTGGCTGGAATAATGGTTTTCATCTCTCTTGACGAGCTGCTTCCCACAGCAAGAGAATATGGTGAGGAGCACCTCTCAACATACGGCTTAGTAGCTGGCATGGCGGTTATTGCGATTAGCCTTATGTTACTTTCCTGATGCTATAGTTATACAGCAGCAGATTTGACAATAACTGCAAGGTTCCGCTAAAATAGATCCGCAGATTGTATTTTTTTACATTATGTAAGGCACTTTTTTAAAAGTGCTTTATTTTTTTTCAAAATTAACTGCCATGTTCATTGCGTCCTGATATACGGTTTCTGGATAGCCAAGCTGTTTGAGTATTAGTATGGCATTTCTGCTGGTGCAGGCTCCCATATGCAGCTTGTAATCAAAATATATATCATTTTCGTTTACTTCCTCCTGGAAGTGATAATTTGAGAAATTACCGCTAACCAGCTTTGTTAGTTCAATATCATGAGTGGCAGCAATAACACAGCAGCCCTGTCTCTCTAAATACTCCAAAACAGCCGTTGCACTGCTAATTCTCTCTATTGTATTAGTTCCTCTAAAAATCTCATCTAGTATACATAATACATGATTGTCATGTTCAAGTTCATCTATTATTCTTTTAAGAGACTTGGCTTCTGACATAAAATAGCTGTCACCCTCGATTATATTATCAACGTTTCCTATGGAGGTCATAACCTTAAACAGACTGGCTTTATATTCGCTGGCAAGGACTGTACATATGGTTTGTGCAAAAACTGTGTTTATACCAATTGTTCTTAGAAAAGTAGATTTGCCAGAAGCATTAGATCCGGTAATAAGTGCCCCCTTATGTGATAATTCTATAGAGTTGGGTATTGGTGCGCTTAAAAGCGGATGATATATATTACTACAGCATATTTTAGTCTCACTGCTGCTTTCATCTATGAAAGGCTTTGTGTAATAAGTCAAGCTGTCTCTATAAGAGGCTATGGATAAATAAGCATCCAGTCTGCCTGCTTCATTGTGTAGATGATTAAGCATGTTATACTGCCGATTTAAAAGCACCGATGCTTGATAAAAGATTATTGGCTCTCTGAGCATAACCATATTAAAGTATTCCATGACAAGCTCAAAGTCAGATTTTATTGAGCTATTACCATCAAATGCACTGCTGAAACTAAGCTTTTTTATCAGTTTATTAAGCTTTTTTAATTCACTTAGAACTTGAGTACACTTTTCCTTATCTATCAGTTCTGGTGGAATATCTATAACCGCCAGCTTTTCCATGCATTTAATCAGCCTGCCGAAATATTTAAAGGTTGATAATTCAACAGCAATATCTGATTTTAATTTATTGTAAATAGCAATATTTGATAATAACACCAGAATCGCTGTATATATACCTACCAGGGGCATATAAATAATTAACAGAGGAACTATTACTACTGAGCTGGCTAACATACGGTACAACAAGGTAGAGCGGCTTTTAAACTTAGATTTACCCGATAGAAATTCATTTATTCCAGCGATATTACTACTACCTAAAGCATCAATATTTTGCTGTAATAGAATTGCCATGTCCTTGTTATTCTGAAAAATTTCTATTTGCCTGTTCCTTTTCTCTACATCCTCCTTATTAAGCAATGGTCTCCTTAATAAGTTATATAAATGCTGAAGTCCTGCAAATGACATAGTATAATCAATTTTTTGAAGAACCGCATCCATATTGAGATCTCTCCATGTAATACTATCTATCTGAAATTCATGCTCACTACTGATAAGTGTTCTATAATAAGCGTCTGCATTAATATAGTCCTTATTATCATTATGCTTACCACTATTCTTCTTTTTTATTGTTTTTGCTTTTCCCCAAGCTGACTCTATCTCTCTTCTTCTATCTCTCTGCTTATTAGCTTTCTTATGACTTTTATATATAATTCCTGCTGCAAATACAGCTACCGGCACTAAAAAAAATGCATAATGCAGTTTTATCCCCATATATATACCCATTCCCAAAGCAAGCAGAAAAATTAATTCATGCAATGTATCATTAAATTGTTCCATACTCCATCCCCCTTTATATACTTATCCCTAGAATAACAACTAAATATGTAATAATAGATAAAGCCCCAATAACAAAGGGTATAACCTTCAATTTTCTCTCATCATTAACCCTTGCAGTCAAGTTAAGCTTTAGCTGCTCGCTTAGCATGCTTTTTAGTTCTTCAACATCTTTAAATCTATTTTCTCGCTCTTTTTCTACACATTTACCAATTATTTGCCGTATGCCTTTTGATAAATATTTAGCATCTGTAATACCAAATGATATTTCGTTATCAGGTGCTTCTCCTGTTGCCAGCTGATACAGCATTGCTCCCATACAAAATATATCAGTTCTGCAATCTGATATACCTCCGATAATAAGCTGCTCCGGTGCACTGTAAAGGCTGGTACCCATAATAATATCATCTGGGATGCAGCTTCCCATATGACGGTTGCAGCTTCCAAAATCAACAAGTACAGCTTTGTTATCCTTTGTAATAATTATATTTGAAGGCTTAATATCTCTATGTATAATTGGATTCGGTCTTAATGCATGCAAATATGACAAGGCTTCGCATATGTGAATTGCCCATTCTATAACCTGATTTTCATTAAATCTATAGTAGGCTTTTAGCAGCTTATCTAATGGCGTGCCCTCTATATAGCTTTCTATTATATATGTATAATCAGCATCTGCCAATACATCTACAATCTGAGGTAAACTGCGATGATTCAACAGTTTTAATGTTTTTTCTTCTATCCTGGCTGCTATATAAGTATCCTTGTGTTTTTCTAAAACCTTTACTGCCAGCTTAGTATCAAGCTTTAAGTCAGTACATAAATACACACTTCCAGTTCCTCCGCTCCCCAGCATTTTTTCAAGTCTATACCTATCAGATATTATTGTATTTAATAAATTACTGCTCATAGTATTGACGTTTCATCCTTTTCTTCCAGCATGACTGTTGATAAAACATCATGGTTATCAGTTCGGGGAAGCTGAAATGTAACAATACGTTTTAAATGATTGTTTGAATTAGGTTTTAACCTTCTATGTATCCGAAGCATATACATAGTTAAAATTAAATTTAAAAGCAGGGTTGTCACTCCAATAACTAATAATATTGTCCTATAACTCATAAACAATGCTCCTATCTTGTTTCATATATGAATATTGCTTGTAAAATATATCTACATTGATTAAATACTTAGTTTACTTTCTATCAAATATAAATAGCACATAATATTTACGATAATGTAATGTATTTATTGAGATTTATATAAATAACTGCTAAGATGTACATTGAGTCAAAAAAGATATTTAATAATATGAAAAAGCAGGAAGTACTAATCTTCCTGCTTTTATTAAAGTTATCAAATAACTTTATTTGTGCTTGGTATAGTAAAAACTATTTTACTTCTACTACTGCGCCAACATCTTTTAATTTAGCTGCTAATTCTTCAGCATCTTGCTTGCTTATGCCTTCTTTAATAGCTTTTGGTGGATTGTCAACTACATCCTTAGCTTCTTTTAAGCCAAGACCTGTAACTTCTCTAACAACCTTGATAACCTTTATCTTTTCTGGACCTGCTTCTTTAAGAATTACGTCGAATTCAGTCTTTTCTTCTACTGGAGCTGCTGCTGCTGCTGGACCAGCTGCTACTGGAGCTGCTGCTGTTACACCAAATTCTTCTTCTATAGCTTTAATTAGTTCTGCTAATTCAAGAACTGTCATACCCTTAATTTCTTCAATAAACTTTAAAGTTTTTTCACTTGCCATTTATATACCCTCCTATTTTCTGTTCTAACAATTTTTTTTAAATTAACTAAGCTTGAGCCGCTTCTTTCTGTTCTCTAATTTGATCAAGCGTATAAGCAAGATTTCTGATTGAGCCTTGTAAAGCACCAAGCAGCATTGAAAGAAGAACCTCTTTTGATGGAAGATCTCCTAATGCTTTCATTTCATTAGCGCCCATCAATTTTCCTTCAACTAGACCAGCTTTAACAGATATAGTTGTTTTTGGATGTTCTTTTATAAACTGGTTAAGAGTTCTAGCAGGAGCTACAACATCGTCATAACCGAACGCTACAGCTACAGTTCCTTGTAAGTGTTCATGCACATCAGTTATACCAACTTCTTGTGATGCTCTTTTAAACAATGTATTTTTATATACCTTGTAGTCAACTCCAGCTTCTCTGAATCTCTTTCTTAACTCTGTTACATCTTCAACATTTATACCCTTGTAATCAACGAACACAAGTGTACTTGCTTTTTGAAGTTTTTCTTTAACCTCATTTACTACTAACTCTTTTGATTCAAGATTTTTTGCCATCACTACACCTCCTCATGACAAAGGTTACGATTTTTCTATTCTTGGGGGTCTTTTGAGTACTTCTGTACTAACAAAAGACCTCTCCGTAGACATAGAGAGGTCGTTATATTTAATATATATCGATCAAACCTCGGTAGGGTTGTATTTACGGCAAACTACGTTTGCCAACCTACTGTCTACGGTATATATTCAATTTTATACAAGCGATATTTTACTATTAAAAATACCGTTTGTCAACCTTTAATTAACTAATCAGTAACACGAGCTGGGTTAACTCTTACTGATGGACCCATTGTGCTTGTTACTGCAACGCTCTTCAGGTAAGTACCTTTAGCAGCAGCAGGTTTAGCCTTAACAACAGCTTCCATAAGAGTTCTAAAGTTGTCAGCAAGTTTTTCAGTTCCGAAGGAAACCTTTCCTATGCCAACGTGAACTATAGAGGTTTTATCTACTCTATACTCAACTTTACCAGCTTTGATTTCGCTGATAGCTTTAGCTACATCAAATGTAACAGTACCGGATTTTGGGTTCGGCATCAAACCTTTTGGTCCAAGAAGCTTACCAAGTCTTCCTACTACGCCCATCATATCAGGTGTAGCTACTATTACATCATAATCAAACCAGTTTTCGCTTTGGATCTTTGTAACGAGCTCTTCTGCTCCAACAAAGTCAGCACCAGCAACTTCTGCTTCCTTAGCTTTATCACCCTTTGCAAAAACTAACACTCTTAGTGTTTTACCTGTACCGTGCGGAAGTACTACAACGCCTCTTACTTGTTGATCCGCGTGTCTTGGGTCAACACCAAGCTTAACGTGCACTTCTACTGACTCATCAAACTTTGCTTTAGCAGTTTGTTGTACTACATCTAAAGCTTCTCTAACATCATATAATTTAGTTTTATCAACTAACTTTGATGCTTCTTGATATCTTTTTCCTCTAAACATTCAAAAATCCTCCTCGTGGTAATAGCGGAATTATCCTCCCACTTATTTATCATACAAATCATAATTATTCTTCTACTACGATACCCATGCTTCTTGCTGTACCTGCGATCATGCTCATAGCTGTTTCTACACTTGCTGCATTTAAATCAGGCATCTTAAGCTCAGCAATTTCTCTTATCTTAGCTTTTGTGATTTTACCTACTTTTGTTTTGTTAGGTACTCCTGAACCACTTTCGATTCCTACAGCTTTCTTTATAAGAACGGATGCTGGTGGAGTTTTTAGTATAAACGTAAATGATCTGTCCTGATATACAGTAATTACTACAGGAATTATAAGACCTACCTGTTTTGCTGTTCTTTCATTGAATTCCTTACAGAAACCCATAATGTTAACACCATGTTGACCAAGTGCTGGACCTATTGGTGGAGCTGGAGTAGCTTTACCTGCATTAACCTGTAATTTTACCATAGCTGTTATCTTTTTTGCCATCATTACACCTCCTCTCAAAAATATCGACGATGCATTAATAAAATGTTTCATCTCTAACACAAATAACTTAAATTTATATAACTATATATTTATGTTATTTTAATGTGCTTACTATAGATAACCAACTCTAAAACTCAAAATACTTTTCGTTAAGAGTTGCTAATCTCTTTGTGAGAAACAACTGGAAAGCTTTAATATTTTAAGTTGTTTCTCCATAATTGCTGCAATTTTTGATTGTTATAATTTTTCAATTTGAACAAATTCCAATTCTACTGGTGTCTCTCTACCAAACATTGAAACCAAAACTTTAATCTTACGCTTATCATTGTTGATTTCCTGAATAATACCGATAAAGCTTTCGAAGGGACCAGAAGTAATCTTAACATGGTCGCCTAGCGCAGCATCCAGCTTAACAGGCATTTTTTCAACACCAAGCGCCTTCACTTCTGCATCAGTCAGAGGCACAGGCTTGGAACCAGGTCCTACAAAGCCAGTTACTCCTCTTGTATTTCTAACTACATACCAGGATTCGTCAGTCATAAGCATTTTGACTAATACATAGCCGGGAAATACTTTTTTCTGAGTAACTTTTTTCTTTCCGTTTTTAATTTCAACCTGTTCTTCCATAGGCACTTTTACTTCAAAGATAACTTCCTGCATGCTTCTGTTTTCGACTATCTTCTCAATATTAGCCTTCACCTTGTTTTCATAACCTGAATAAGTATGTACTACATACCACTTGCCTCTTTCTTCCATAGATGTACAACCCCGGTTTGAATCAGGGTTTTCCTCCTTTTTATTTTAGAATAAACAGTTTAAAGATTTGGCCGAATACTAAGTCTGCAACCCAAAGAGCTGCGCCAACTAGTATAATAGAAGTCAAAACTACTTCAGTATGCTGGATTAGTTCCTTTCTGCTTGGCCATGAAACTTTTTTAACTTCTGCTTTAGTTTCTCTGAAAAATTTTCCCATATCAACTTTCTTGGCTTTAGCTGTACCAGTCATTTTATCCACTTCCTTTACTGGCTATTTTGTTTCCTTATGAGCAGTATGCTTTCTGCAGAATCTGCAATATTTGCTCATTTCAAGTCTTTCAGGGTTATTCTTCTTGTTTTTCATTGAATTGTAATTTCTTTGTTTGCATTCTCCACATGCAAGTGTAACTTTAACTCTCACTGTTTACACCTCCCGAAGTAAGGTATTAGTCTTCATTTAATAGCATTAATCAGACACGTTCATTATAGAACTACAGCATTATAGCATTTTAAGACTACCTTATAAAATCTATCATAATTTAACTACAATGTCAATAATAATATTGAATTTGGAGTGATTACAATTATTTCAACTATAGTTAAATTATTGCCTCTTTTTACCGTTTTAATACTTTTTAAAGGACTAGGATTCATCCTAGTCCTTTGATAATTAAAATCTAAAGCTGAAATTACTCAACTATTGAAGCAACTGCTCCTGCTCCTACTGTTCTTCCGCCTTCTCTGATTGCAAATCTTAAGCCTTCTTCGATAGCGATAGGAGTGATTAGCTTTATTGTCATTTCGATGTTGTCTCCAGGCATACACATTTCTACGCCTTCTGGTAGATCGATTATGCCTGTTACGTCTGTTGTTCTGAAGTAGAACTGTGGTCTGTATCCTTTAAAGAATGGTGTATGTCTTCCACCTTCTTCTTTTGTTAATACGTATACTTGTGCTTTGTAGTGTGTATGCGGCTTTATTGATCCTGGCTTTGCAAGTACTTGACCTCTTTCGATGTCTGTTCTTTGTACGCCTCTTAACAATGCGCCTATGTTGTCTCCTGCTTGTGCTTGGTCAAGCAGCTTTCTGAACATTTCTACGCCTGTTACTACTGTTGATCTTGTTTCTTCGTTTAATCCAACGATTTCTACAACATCTTGTACCTTTACTATTCCTCTTTCTACTCTTCCTGTTGCAACTGTTCCTCTTCCTGTGATTGAGAACACGTCTTCTACAGGCATTAAGAATGGCTTGTCAGTTTGTCTTTCTGGTGTTGGTATATAGCTGTCTACTGCTGCCATTAATGCAAGTATGCCTTTGCACCATTCACAGTCTTCGTTTCCGCATCCGCACTCAAGTGCTCTTAATGCTGAACCTGGTATGATTGGTGTGTCATCTCCTGGGAATTCATATTCTGAAAGAAGTTCTCTAACTTCCATTTCAACTAATTCTACTAATTCTGCATCGTCTACCATATCTACTTTGTTTA
>CALGKJ010000110.1 GCA_937930535.1 uncultured Clostridia bacterium | reverse complement strand
GCAGTGGATCTTCTATTTTTAAGCTGGAAAAATTATAATTATTTTCCTTTAAAAATTTTCTTGCATCCTCAAACATATAACCCTGACAAATATAAATAGGCTCTGTTTTATCAATTTTTAACGCTTTTAAAGCATTTTTTATAACATCTGTTGTATAATATATATACAGCTTTTTTTTGAAGCTTTCCTTGTTATAGTATTTTACAGGAACTATCTCATGATAGAACTCATTTGTTTCCTGTCTCAATACTCCGATACAGGTTCCGCCTATTAGACTTCCGCTGCCGGCATCATCAATTTGTATCATATCATCACCTATAGCAAATAAGTATTTGTTAAAATAAAAAAATATAAAATCAGGTTAATTTATTATGTGCAATAAAAGTATCCTTTAAACACACTGAATATTTGAGAATAGATTATAAAAATTATCACAATATGGAGGTGGCATAATTTGAAAATATTAGTATCAAATGATGATGGTATAAGCTCCAAGGGCTTGTACAGCCTTGCCAAAAATCTTCAGGAATTAGGCAAGGTTTATGTAGTAGCACCAGAGAATAATCAAAGTGCAACTGGTCATGCTATTACAATGCATCAACCCTTAAGAGCCAAGAAAATTAAATTTTTTGATACCAGTATTGATGCATGGTGGGTAAGCGGTACACCTGCGGACTGCATAAAGCTGGGTATAGAATCCCTGCTTAAGGATAGACCGGATATCGTCGTATCAGGCATAAATAAGGGTGAAAATTTAGGCAACGATGTTTTATATTCAGGAACAGTATCAGCAGCTATAGAAGGATGCATTTTTGGAATCCCTTCTCTTGCTTTTTCCTATGAAGACTATTACGAAGAAGAATTTGCTGCTGCCGGCATAATAGCAAAGGAAATCACACAAAGAGCATTTTCAGAGGGTATTCCACACAATACAGTTTTAAATGTAAATATACCCAAATGCTCTGCAAAAGAAGATATAAATGGAATAAGCATCACAAAGCTGGGAGTGAAGAAATATAAAAATAACTTTGAGGAAAGAACAGATCCCATAGGAGTACCTTATTACTGGCTTGCAGGTGATTTGATAAATTCAGAAATTGAAAAAGATACAGACATATTTGCATTAAGAAACAAATATGTTTCCGTAACACCCATAAATATAGACCTTACCCACTATTCGTTAATAGAAAAAATAAAAAGCTGGAAGTTTGATACGTTTAAGTAAATAATCTATTTTTTAAGCTAAAAACCCTGTAGCACAAACAAAAACATGCTGATGATGCTTATATCAGTGTGTTTTGTTTGTGCTATTATTTTTAATACCAAAAAAATTATAAGCATATTACTGTTTTTGTATTGCATTGGATTTAATTATCATTTATACTGAAAATGAAGGTAAAATTGCAAAATGCAATGATGAAATACATAAAATGAATTAAAAATTGCAATGATGTGCAGGAATTGAAATGGGAGGGGCGCAAATGGAAATAAAAGACGTAAGAGCTGGTGAGGTTTCTTATGAAAAACTTATAATCAATCCTTCTTGGTGTAAAGGTTGCGGAATTTGCGTGGCTTTTTGTCCAAAGAAAGTACTTTCAATTGAAAATGAAAAGATAGTAGTTAATGATATTGAAAAATGCATACAATGTGGTATGTGCGAGCTTAGATGTCCTGACTTTGCGATATATGTAGGAGGGAAAAACAATGAAAAAAGAGCCTAGATTAATGCAAGGAAATGAAGCCTGCGTAGAAGGTGCAATAGCAGCAGGTATGCGTTTTTATGCAGGATATCCTATTACTCCTTCTACAGAAATAGCAGAGCTGTCTGCTGAAAAGCTGCCATATGTCGGCGGTAGATTTATTCAAATGGAAGATGAAATTGCAGGAATGGCTGCAACAATAGGCGCAGCTTTAACAGGCGTAAAATGTATGACTGCAACAAGCGGACCTGGTTTTTCATTAAAACAGGAAAATATCGGTTATGCAGCAATTGCCGAAATTCCTTGCGTAATCGTTGATGTTCAAAGAGGTGGTCCAAGTACTGGTCAACCAACCTGCCCATCACAGGGTGATGTAATGCAGGCAAAATGGGGTACTCACGGAGATCATCCTGTAATTGCACTTACCCCTTCATCAGTAAAAGAAACCTTTGATCTTACAGTAAGATGCTTTAATCTGGCTGAAAAATACCGTATGCCAGTTATTCTTCTGCTGGATGAGGTTATTGGTCATATGAGAGAAAAGGTTCAACTTCCCGAAGCATCAGAAATTGAAATAATAGATAGAAAAAGACCTGCTTGCAGCAGCGAAGAATATCTTCCCTTTAAGCCAGAAGAAGATTTAGTTCCTCCAATGGCTGATTTCGGAACTGGCTACAGATATCATGTAACTGGTCTTGTACATGATGAAACAGGCTTCCCAAGCAACAGTACAAAGGTAGCAGATAAGCTTATAAGAAGACTGGTAGATAAAATAGAAATGCACAAGGATGATATAATCCAGTGGGAAGAAGAAAATACAGAAGACGCAGAAATAATAATACTTTCATATGGCTGCGTTGCAAGAGCAGCACGTACAGCTATGAAAGCCCTTAGAGAAAAAGGTGTAAAGGTTGGACTTTTCAGACCAATAACAATCTGGCCCTTCCCGGAAGAAAGAGTGCTGGAGCTTGCAGGCAAGGTTAAGTCAATAATAGTAGCAGAAATGAATTTAGGTCAATTAGTTCTTGAAGTAGAAAGACTATGCAATAATATAACTAAAATAGATAGAGTGAATAAAGTCAGCGGCGAAATCATATACCCAGAAGAAATAGCTGCTAAGGTTGAGGAGGTGCTGTAATATGCCAAGTACACTAGTTGAAAAATATTTTAGAACAGAAAAATTACCTCAGATATGGTGTCCAGGATGCGGTCATGGTATTATTACTCGCTCCATCGCTTCAGCTATTGATCAGTCTGGTTTGGATAAAGATAAGGTATGTATAGTTTCAGGTATAGGTTGCTCCTCAAGAGCACCCGGATACATGGATTTTAATACTTTGCACACAACACACGGAAGAGCACTTGCGTTTGCAACAGGTATAAAGCTTGCTAATCCTGAAATAAAAGTAATAGTTATAACTGGTGATGGTGATGCTACTGCTATTGGCGGCAATCACTTGATACATGCCTGCAGAAGAAATATAGGAATAACAACAATAGTATATAATAACAATATTTATGGAATGACAGGCGGACAATATTCACCAACAACTCCAAAGGGAGATAAGGGAACTACAGCACCATTTGGCAATATTGATAAATCCTTTGATATATGCAGTCTTGCATCTGCTGCTGGAGCTACTTATACTGCAAGAGCTACAGCATACCATGCTAATTTATTAACAACACTGGTAAAAAATGCACTAGCTAATGATGGATTCTCACTTGTTGAAGCAGTCAGCGCATGTCCAACCTACTACGGCAGGAAAAACAAAAAGGGAAATGCCGTAGAAATGATGGAATGGCAGAAAAACAATGCTGTAAATGTTGCAGCAGCTTCTAAGATGACACAAGAGCAGTTGGAAGGAAAATTCTTGATTGGAGAATTCAAGAATAAGCCTGAACCAGAATATACAAGTGAATACCAGAAAATCATTGATAAACTAGCAAAGGGGAGATAGTCTATGGAAAAATATGAGGTTAGACTAAGCGGTTCAGGTGGTCAAGGCTTGCTGTTAGCTGGAATAATACTTGCAGAAGCAGCAATAACTGAAGGTAAGAATGCTGTACAGACACAATCCTACGGACCAGAGGCAAGAGGCGGAGCAAGTAAATCAGAAGTATTAATATCCGATGAGGCAATAGATTTTCCCAAAGTAAGAAACTGCGATATATTGCTGGCGCTTACTCAAAAGGCTTATGAGCAGTATAATGAAGGCTTGAAAGAAGATGGTATACTTATTGTAGATAGCTCAGTTGCTGTTGATAAAAATGAAACTCACAAGGTATACTCAGCACCTATAACAGAATCTGCCGTGGTTAATCTTGGGAAGCCTATGGTTACTAATATAGTAGCATTAGGCACCATAATAGGCATCACTAATATGCTTACAAAGGAAGCCTTGGAGCAGGCAGTATTAAAAAGAGTACCAAAAGGCACAGAAGATCTTAACAGACGAGCGTTATCACTAGGCTATGAAATGGGAGAAAATGCTAAAATATAAAAACGGTATATAAATACCGCTTCTCACATAGAGTTGGTTATCTAAATAAGGCTGTTTAGAAAGCACCAGTGAAAAATCATTAGTGCTTTCTAAAGAACATCCTAAGCATATAAAGAATATTTAAAAACTCTCTAAAATGAATAATTGTTGGGGATGGTCAAATGAGCGAAAATATCGACTTAATGAAAATAATACAATCAAAATTTCACAAGCTAAGCAAGGGGCAAAAAATAATAGCTCAATACATAATGACAAATTATGATAAAGCTGCATTTATGACTGCATCAAAGCTGGGAGATAAGGTCGGGGTTAGTGAATCTACTGTAGTCAGATTTGCAAATGCAATAGGCTATTCCGGTTATCCACAGCTTCAAAAACAGCTTCAGGAAATTGTGAAAACCAGACTAACGACTGTACAAAGAATAGAAATGTCATCAGACTATTCCGACGAAGAAAGTGTACTTAAGAATATTCTCAAAGCTGATATAGAAAATATCAGAGCAACTTATGACGAGATTGATACAAAAACCTTTGAAAAGGTAGTAAAGCTTATTATAGAAGCGAAAAGTGTATATATAATCGGACTTAGAAGTTCTACTGCATTATCAGAGTTCTTTGGCTTCTATTTAAATCTTATTAGAGATAATGTACATGTAGTTACATATACAATAGGTGATATATTCGAGCAGCTTTTTAGAATCAACGAAAACGATCTTGTTATTGGAATGGGTTTTCCAAGATATTCTTCAAGAACAATAAAAGCATTAGAGTACTCAAAAGCAAGAGGTGCGAAAGTAGTCGCAATAACAGACAGTCTTTTGTCACCGCTTTCCTCAAATGCAGACTACACGCTTATTGCCAAGTCCAATATGGAATCCTTTGTCGATTCAATAGTTGCTGCGCTCAGCGTTCTTAATGCATTAATAATTGCAGTGGGTTTAAAAGAAAAGTCCAGTATCTCAGCAACCTTTAACAGACTAGAAGAAATATGGGATAACTATAGTATTTTTGCTGTAGATAACGATAAATAACTTTTATAAAAATATAAAAGTTATTTATAAAAGCACACATTGTTAAAATATTCACACTCTCAAACTTTAATTATGAACAAAATTTAATAAATTTTTAACAATCTTATGTAATAGTTAGAAGGAAATAGCAATAATATGGCGAATTAATATAGAGAAGCAACTCTTAACGAAAAGTATTTTGAGTTTTAGAGTTGGTTATTTATAATTCATAAGGCAAATACTAAACTTAGTACAAAGGTGTATGCATTATCTATAAAAGAAGCTACACATCAAATTCATACATAAGCGGCTTTAAGTATAATGTTACACTTTTTATATATGATACATTCAAATCTATTTATAAAATTAGGAGGTCTTACTGTGGCAAAAGTATCATTAAATGCGTCTGAATACGTACAAAAGGTAATTGAGAATGTAAAAAAGAGAAATGCACATGAGCCTGAATTTATACAAGCAGTTGAAGAGGTACTGCCAACACTGGTTCCAATTTTAGAAAAGCATCCAGAATATATTGAGGCAAACCTGCTTGAAAGATTCTGTGAGCCAGAAAGACAAATAATGTTTAAAGTGCCATGGATGGATGATAACGGAGATATTCAAGTTAACAGGGGATTCAGAGTACAGTTTAATGGGGCTATAGGTCCATATAAGGGAGGATTAAGATTCCATCCTTCAGTTTACCTAGGAATCATAAAATTCTTAGGCTTTGAGCAGATCCTAAAGAACTCACTTACTGGACTTCCAATAGGCGGAGGCAAAGGTGGATCAGATTTTGATCCTAATGGCAAATCCGATGCAGAAATTAAGAGATTCTGTGAAAGCTTTATGACTGAGCTATACAGACACATCGGTCCTGACGTAGACGTTCCAGCAGGAGATATAGGCGTTGGAGCTAGAGAAGTAGGATATATGTATGGCTTCTATAGAAGAATCAGAGGAGCATTTGAAAATGGTGTTCTTACAGGCAAGGGCTTCTCATATGGCGGAAGCTTAATGAGACCAGAAGCTACAGGATTTGGAGTAACCTATTTCGCAGATGAAATGTTAAAGCATGACGGTTTAACATTTAAGGGCAAAACAGTTGCAGTATCCGGCTTCGGCAATGTTGCATGGGGTGCATGCTTAAAGGTTGAGCAGCTAGGCGGAAAAGTAGTTACATTATCAGGTCCTGATGGATACATCTATGATCCAGACGGAATAACCGGTGAGAAAATTGAGTTCCTAAATGAAATGCTTAAAATAGATAGAAACAAAGTTGAAACATATGCAAAAAAGTACGGTGTACAATTCTTCCCAGGACAAAAACCATGGAACGTTAAGGTTGATATCGTAATGCCATGTGCTACACAAAACGATATACATTTAGAACATGCTAAGCAAATAGTAGCAAATGGAGTTAAATATGTTGTTGAAGGTGCTAACATGCCAACAACAAATGAAGCAATAGGATACTTACTTGAAAATGGAGTAAATATAGGACCAGCTAAAGCAGCTAATGCAGGCGGAGTTGCTACATCAGCTCTGGAAATGTCACAAAACAGCATGAGATTAAGCTGGACAGCAGAAGAAGTAGACGCTAAATTACATCAAATTATGATTAATATATATAATAATGCTAAGAATGCATCAGAAAACTATGGATACGGATATAATCTTGTTGCAGGAGCAAACATAGCTGGTTTCGTAAAAGTTGCTGAAGCTATGATGGCTCAAGGAAATTACTAAAAGCAGATTAAGAAAACCCTTCGGGGTTTTCTTTTTTTTCAAAATACTATATTATTTGACTATATATAAATATATCTAAGCAAAATGTGATATAATATTATGGAAAAATAAGGGGGAATAACATGACTAACATATATTTAATAAGACATGGAGAAACAGAATGGAATAAATGCAGCAGAGTACAAGGCAAACAGGATACTGAGCTAAGTGAAAGAGGAATGAGGCAGGCTGAATTATTAGCAGACCGCTTAAGCAGCGAGAAAATAGATATTATATATACCTCAAGCCTAAAAAGAGCCAAAAAAACTGCAAGTATTATTGCAGATATTATTAAAACCGATATAATTGAAATGGATGCTTATCAAGAAATTGGTCTTGGTCCATGGGAAGGAATGACCATTGAAGAAATAGTAGAGCAGTACCATGATCATTATAAGTGTTATAGAGAGGACCCAATTAATTTTATGCTTCCTGGAGCAGAGACCTTGGTAGATGTATCAAACAGAACATATAATGGAATCTTGGAGATAGTAGAAAAGCATACTAATAAAAATATTGTTATTGTATCCCACGGTGTCGCTATCAAAACAGCAATAATAAAAATATTGGACATAGATTTACATAAGTACAACAGATTTCGTATTGATAATGCCTCCATAACATCCTTGCAATTCCATGAGGATTACTATGGCAAGGCATTACTAAATACATTGAACGATACAAGTCATTTAAAAGGGGTGTAAGCAATGAGTTATGATGTTATAGTTATTGGCGGTGGTCCTGCTGGAATGCTTGCAGCAGGAACAGCTGGCTCTCTGGGTAAAAAGGTATTGCTGATAGAAAAAAACGAAAAGCTGGGTAAGAAATTATTTATAACTGGAAAAGGAAGATGTAATATAACTAATTCTGCCGATATGGAAGAGTTTATGAAAAATATACCGAAAAATTCTAAATTTTTATATAGTGCTTTTAGAAGCTTTTCAAATAATGATTTAGTAGATATGTTAAATAATCTAGGGCTGCCTACAAAGATTGAGCGGGGCGGCAGGGTTTTTCCCGAATCTGACAAATCCAGTGATGTCATAAAAACCTTGGAAAAGTATATGCGTAAAGGAAATGTAGAAATAAGGCTTAATAGCAGCGTTGACAAAATAGAAGCAGAGAATAATCAAGTTATAGGCGTAAAGCTTAATGCCGGCGAAATTATAGAATGTTCTTCGGTCGTCATATGTACTGGCGGCTTGTCGTATCCTCAGACAGGTTCTACTGGAGATGGATATAAAATGGCTGTAGAGCTTGGACATTCGATTCAGGACACTGCACCATCCTTGGTACCACTATTGGTATCAAATGAGTTTATTAAGGATTTACAGGGCTTATCCTTAAAGAATGTATCAGTGAAGCTGATAGCAGAAAACAATGTATTATACGAAGATTTTGGTGAAATGCTGTTTACCCATTTTGGTTTATCTGGACCTATAATTCTATCAAGCAGTTTTTTTGCAGCCGAGCCCCTTAAGAAGAATAAAAAGGTTACTTTAAGCATTGATTTGAAGCCTGCCCTAAGCGAAGATGAGTTAGACAGACGATTGATTAAGGATTTTGAAAAATATACAAATAAGCAATTTAAAAACTCCTTGGATGAATTATTACCGAAGAAGCTGATACCTGTTATTATTACCTTAAGCAATATCGATCAAAATAAAGAGGTACATCAAATAACAAGAGAGGAAAGAAAAAGCTTTGTAAAGCTTTTAAAGGCTTTACAATTTGATATTACAGGAACGAGACCAGTTTCTGAAGCTATAGTAACTTCTGGAGGAGTCAGCTTAAAGGAAATAAGCCCCAAAACTATGGAATCAAAGCTGATACAGGGACTTTATTTTGCAGGAGAGGTATTAGATTTAGATGCATTTACAGGAGGCTTTAATTTGCAAATAGCCTTTTCAACAGGCTATACTGCCGGTATTAACGCTTAATATTCTCATAACGGAGGTTGCTGCATGTCCAGAATAGAAGAAAAGCAAAAAAGAAGCTATTATTGGTTTATTAACCTTGAGAAACTGATAATAAAAATGTTAATAATTATAATGTCATTGCTCATAATTATACAATTTATATATATGAGACAAGACATTGATATAAACCTGAATACTATTGGAAACCTAGAAGGAAAATCTCTAAATGATACCCAGGGATATATAAACAGAGGAACTATAGAGCTTACACTACATAACTTACCCTACAGTGAAAAAAAACCTCAAATTCTAGTAAATGGAGAAAAAATTGCGGTATTTGAAAACAACTCTGCTACTATAAATATAAAGAATAATGATATAATTGAAGTTAGCGGTGTTGGAATAAAAGATGCTTTCTTAGTAAAATTAGCATATACTTCTGATAATATCATGCATCCTAAAGCAAATGACAGCATTCTTATAGAGAATAAAATTGTTATACTAGGCAAGGCAAAGCTAAAATAGAGGTGATTTTTATGGTTAGTATAAGAGGGGCTACTACAATCGAAAAGAATGAAGAAGCGGAAATACTAAGCGGTACAACAGAATTGTTAAAAGAGCTGATTAAGCATAACAATCTGGATATAAGCAAAATCATTGCCATATTTTTCACTTGTACCGAGGATATTACCAGCGCATACCCAGCAAAGGCAGCAAGAATGTTGGGGCTTAATAACGCCTCTTTAATGTGCTTGCAGGAAATGTTTGTTGAGAACAGCCTAAATAAGTGCATTAGAGCTTGTGTTTTTTATGATGATAATATCAAGCAGTCAGTAGTTAAACACATCTATATAAATGGGGCAACAGCATTAAGACCAGATTGGTCTATAGTATAATAAACTGCTTTTATTTTTTTGTTATATTTGATAAAATATTAAAGGTGTGATTATATCTATATAAATCGCAATAAATATGTTACATTATCATAAATACGATGTGCGATTTATATTTGATATAAAGCAAACGAAAGCGTTTAATCAATGTAAATTATTTATTGCTTTCTATATATATTAAAAGGGGGATAGTAAATTTGCAGAATAAAGTTATAGCAATAGACGGACCAGCAGGAGCAGGTAAAAGTACCATTGCAAAAAGAATAGCTGAGATTCTTAACTTTACGTATATAGACTCTGGCGCAATGTATCGAGCATTAACATTAAAGGTAATAAATGCTGATATTAATCCAGATGAAGTACATGCTATTGTAAAAATCGCAGAGGAAATAAATATTGATTTTATTGATAACAACATTTATTTAGATGGCACTAATGTCGAGGTACTAATACGTCAGGAAGCTGTAAATACAATGGTATCAAATATTGCAGCTATTAAAGAAGTTAGAAAAATAATGGTAGAAAAGCAAAGGAGAATAGCAAGAGATAAAAACGTTGTTATGGACGGCCGTGATGTAGGCTCGGTAATATTCCCCGACGCATATAAAAAATTCTACATAACTGCTGATATTGAAGAACGTGCAAAAAGAAGGCACGATGAAATAACCGCAAAAGGTGATATTACAAGCTTAGAAGAAATAAAAGCGCAGATAAGACAAAGAGATTTTATTGACAGTACAAGAGAGGATTCACCCTTAAAGGTTGCTGATAATGCCGTTTTTATTGATACAACAGGTAAGGACATAGATGAAGTAATCAGAAATGTAGTAGAATATATAATGTAAATTGGAGGATCTTAATGTGCTTTATACTATATCAAAGTTTATACTAGCACCGATAATCAAAGTACTTTACAAAATAAAAACTGTGGGAATGGAAAATATTCCTGAGAAAGGACCCTATATTTTATGTGCAAACCATAGAAATGCAATGGATCCAGTACTAATCGGTGTTGTTTATCCCCATAAGGTAAGTTGTATAGCAAAAGCAGAGCTATTTAATAATAAGCTGGCAGCTTGGTACTTAGGTAAGATGGGAGCTTTTCCAGTTAAACGTGGAGAACCCGATATGAAAAGCATAAAAAACTCATTGAAGATTCTTAATGAAGGGAAAATACTTGGTATATTTCCAGAGGGGACTAGAAACATAAGTGATGATATTAAGGCAGAGCCGGGCATTGCTATGTTTGCTATAAAATCAAAGGTTCCAGTTGTACCTGCTGCTATTATTTCTGAATATAAGATGTTTAAGAAAACCAAAATAATAATAGGAGCACCTATTATATTGGAAGAGTACTATGATATGAAGCTGCAAAATGAAGATTACTATAATGTCAGCTATGATATTATGAATAAAATAAATCAAACTATTAAGGATGAGTCTAATGAAGCTGATAATTGATAAAAATGCAGGTTTTTGCTTTGGAGTTAAAAGAGCAGTTGAAAGTGTAATAAAAACAGCAAGAGCATCTGCTGATTTGGATATTTATACATATGGTCCATTGATACATAATAAGCAGGTAATAGAAAAGTTATCTGCCAATAACATAAAAGTTGCAGAAGAAATAAATGAAAATTTTGACAGGAACTCATTGCTGGTCATAAGATCTCATGGAATTCCAGAGTATAAATATGAAGAAATAAAAAGTAATAATATAAATTATTTAGATTGTACATGTCCATATGTTTCAAATATTCATAAGATAGTAAAAAAACATTTTTTAGAGGATTTTAAAATCTTTATAATTGGAGATAAAAATCACCCGGAGGTTATCGGTATAAACGGATGGTGTAATAATAGTGCTGTAATAGTAGATGATGAAAAAATAGTAGACAAACTTCCTAATTATGATAAAATATGTTTAGTTGCACAAACTACTATTACAAAGGAATTGTGGAATAAGGTAGTAAATGAAGTATTAAAAAAGTATAGCAATGTCGAAGTGTTTAATACAATATGTAGTGCGACAGAGAAGCGGCAAAGCTCTGCAGAAGAAATATCAAAAAATGTGGATTGTATGCTGGTAATAGGCAGTAGAGAGAGCTCTAATACAAATAAGCTTTTTTCTATATGCAAAAAATTCTGTTCAAACACTTATCACATTGAAACAGCTGCGGAACTGCCACTAGATAAATTAATAGTATTTAATACAATTGGTATTACTGCAGGAGCATCGACTCCTGAATGGATTATTAAGGAGGTAATTTCAAAAATGGATGAACTTATGATGGAAGATCAAGAAAAAATGATGGAAGAGTACGAGAAAAGTATGAAATCTCTTTACCCGGGCGAAACAGTTACTGGAACAGTTATAATGGTAACAGATGATGAGGTAATGGTAAATATAGGCTATAAGTCAGATGGAATAATTAAAAAAGAGGACTATACTTGGGAAACCGAGCTTCCACTTAAAAGCCTTGTAAAGCCTGGTGATGATATAGAAGTTAAGGTTGTAAGCATAAATGATGGAGAAGGCAACGTAGTTCTTTCAAAGAAGCTTGTTGACGCAGAAAAAAATTGGTACAAAATCGAGTATGCATACAATGAGAAAACTCCAGTAGAAGGCTATGTAAAGGAAATAGTCAGGGGCGGCGGCATAGTAGAAATTTTTGGTATAAGAGCTTTTATGCCTGCATCACAGTTTGAATTAAGATTTACTGATGATTTAACCAAGTATGTTAATACAAAAGTTAAAGCTATGGTACTAGAGTATGATAAAGAAAAGAAGAAGGTTGTTCTGTCAAGAAAGGATTTCCTAAAGATTGAAAAGGAAAAACTTGAAACAGAAACATGGGGTAAAATAGAAGCTGGTCAAAAAGTTGAAGGTGAAGTTAAGAGAATAGCTGATTTTGGCGTATTTGTTGATATTGGCGGAGTAGACGGACTTATCCATATTTCTGAATTATCCTGGAACAGAGTAAAGCATCCATCCTCTGTTGTTAAGGTAGGACAAAAAGTTGAAGTTGTGGTACTTTCAATTGATAAGGATAAAAAGAAGATATCATTAGGCTTAAAGCAAACTGTTGCAGATCCTTGGAGCCTTGTAGGCGAGAAGTACAACGCAGGTGATATTTTAACAGTAACAGTATTAAGGTTTGCTGATTTTGGTGCATTTGTTGAGATAGAGCCGGGAGTTGACGGACTTGTTCATATATCACAAATATCTGATAAGAGAATAGCAAAGCCTGCTGATGTATTAAAGCTTGGTGAGATAGTTAAAGCAAAGCTTATGGAAATAAAACCAGAAGAAAAGAAAATAAGCCTAAGCATAAAAGAAGCTAACAGCGAAGTAAGCGAGTAAAATAAAAAATAAAAACACAGATTTTTCTGTGTTTTTATTTTTTGTGTGTATATTATTTTCAATTTTGTTAACAATAATATTGACCTCACAAAATACATTGAGACCCCCTTTACATTCTATTTTCGTGATATTTTAAAATATCACGACTTTTTTTTATTATTGTGATATGTTAGAATAAATACAAAGATTTAAAAACACTAAAAATTAAGGGGTAAATAGTATGTTGATTGATTATGAAGGCTTCAAGGCGAAAATTTTAAAATTAACCGGAATTGATTTATCCAGTTATAAGGAAAGACAGATGAGAAGAAGAATCGATTCGCTAATAAAGAGAAATAACTATGACGATTACGATCTTTACTATAAAGCACTAACGCAAAATTCTAAGCTGTATAGTGAGTTTGTAAATTATTTAACAATAAATGTTTCTGAATTCTATAGGAATCCAAATCAGTGGGAGATTCTTGAAAAAGAAGTAATGCCAGAGATATTAAAGCATAATAAAAAGCCAAAGATATGGAGTGCAGCCTGTTCCACCGGA
This sequence comes from uncultured Clostridia bacterium, assembly GCA_937930535.1. Lineage (GTDB taxonomy): Bacteria > Bacillota > Clostridia > Lutisporales > Lutisporaceae > CALGKJ01. Next base: position 13,742 of record CALGKJ010000110.1, on the reverse strand, counting down.
GAGGAACCATATTCATTAGTAATGATGATGACAAGGTTTATGGACTTAACCAGTATTAAGGTTATTGCCACAGATATTGATGAAGGAGCAGTAGAAAAAGCTAAAAAGGGAGTGTATGTACCCAAAAGCTTAGTAAATCTACCAAAGGACTTTATTAATAATTATTTTGAAAAAGATGGAGAAAACCTGAGAATTTCTGATAAGATTAAAAGATGCGTAGAGTTTAGGCATCATAACTTGCTAAATGACAAATATATAGATAACTGTGATTTGATCATTTGCAGGAATGTAATGATTTATTTTACAGAAGAAGCAAAAGCCGAAATGTACACTAAATTCAGAGATGCCCTCGCACCCCATGGAGTTTTATTTGTTGGAAGCACAGAGCAGATTATTTTACCACAGAGGTATAAGCTTGAGCCAGCAAAAACCTTCTTTTATAAAAAACGCTGATAAATATACCAGCTATAAATAAAAATCAGGCGTTTTAGCAAACGCCTGATTTTTATTGTAACTATATTCCCTTAACTTTTCTATATTCTTTTATACCTTCTGAAAGGATATGCATAGCTTTTCTAAGATTATCCTCATTAAGGATATAAGCTATTCGGATTTCATTCTTACCCAAGCCAGGAGTTGCATAGAAGCCTGCTCCAGGAGCGATCATTGTAGTTTCATTATCTATATTAAAATCAGTCAGCATCCATTTTGCAAATTCGTCCGCATCATCAACTGGAAGCTTAGCCATTACATAAAAAGCACCTGTTGGCTTTTCACACACGACGCCTGGTATTTCCCTAAGGGCATTAAATACTAAATCTCTTCGCTTTTGATATTCATGATGAACTTCATTAAAATATTCCTTGGCAGTATGAACAAGAGCAGTTGCGCCGATCATTTCAAGAGTTGGAACACAAAGTCTTGCTTGCGCCATTCTCATTACAGCACTCATTAAATCTTTATTCTTGCAGCATATGCAGCCTATTCTTGCACCGCAGGCACTATATCTCTTTGATATACTATCTATAACGATAACCCTATCCTCTATGCCGGGTATATGCATAAGACTTGTAAATGTCAACCCATCATAAACGAATTCTCTATAAACCTCGTCGCCTATTAGGAACAAATCATGTTCTTTAGCCAGTTCGCCCAACATAAATAATTCCTCTCTAGTATAAACCGCACCAGTAGGATTACCAGGATTTGAAATAGCTATTGCCTTTGTCTTAGGCGTAATAAGCTTTTCTATTTCTTCCTTTGGAGGAAGATGGAAGCCTTCCTCAGCTTTTGTAGTTATAGGCTTTACACGCATACCTGCCTGCACAGCAAATCCATTGTAGTTAGCATAGAATGGCTCTGGTACCAGAACTTCATCCTCATGGTCGCCTATTACTGTATAAGCCATTATTATTGCTTCACTGCCGCCGTTGGTGATAATGATTTCGTCCTCAGCAAAATCAATACCCCATTTTTGATAATAATCTCTGAAAGAATTTATAAGATTTATATTGCCCTGTGATAAAGCATATTCTAACACTGGCGTATCAAAGCTTTTAATTGATTCTAAAAATAATTCTGGAGTCTTAATATCAGGCTGACCAATGTTTAAGTGGTATACCCCAACTCCGCGTTTTTTTGCTTCCTGAGCAAAAGGAACAAGCTTTCTGATAGGTGATGCTGGCATCATATCTGCCCTTTTTGATAAGCGAATCAATCGTATTACCTCCCATATTTAATATAATTTTAATTGTAACATTTTAAGCTCTAGCAAAAGATTGTTATAGTATAATGCCCTATATAGCACTTATGTATATATTAAACCAAATGCATTGTTGTTATAACCAAATTTAAAATGCAAATCTGATTACATAATAATCGTATATACTGCAATATATGTGGCTATTAATGTAGAGCTCTTAGAGATAACCAACTCTAAAACTCAAAATACTTTTCATTAAGAGTTGCTAATCTCTTTGTGAGAAACAACTAGAAAAACTTAATTATGAAGTTGTTTCTCTATAATTATAATAATAGCATATCCATTAAAAAATAAATATATTTTTATCCAATTTTATTCATTGAGTGCATAATTATTTTGTATACAAGACATACAAAATAAAGAACTTGAAAAAAATTCACAAATAACATTGACAATCATTATCAATTGGATTATTATTAATATATAGTAAAAAAGTTATTTTTTTATAAGCATAAATGAGAATGAGTTTCAATATTGGATGGGGGTTTTAATATGACACTAGATAAAGCTAAAAAGGGAAGTAAGGTAAAAATCATTACAATAAACGATAATAATATAAAGCCGCAGGCAATTAGAATAGGCTTGTATGAAGGTGCCATATTTACATGCAGCGAGAAGCTTCCGGGAGGACCTGTGATATTGCAAAACAGATTACAGGAAATTGCCATTGGAAGAGGTCTGGCACAGGGGATTGTAGTTGAGGGGGTAAAATAATGGGACACTGTCATGATGGCAATATCAATATAAAGGTCAAAGCAGGAGAAAAAAAGCTTGTTTTAGTAGGTAATCCTAACGTAGGAAAGTCAGTTTTCTTCAATCATCTGACAGGCATATATGTTGATGTATCAAACTTTCCAGGTACTACTGTAGACATTAGCCACGGCAGATATAAGGACTATGTTGTTATGGATACTCCCGGAGTGTATGGCGTATCCTCTTTTAATGAAGAAGAAATGGTGGCGCGAGACGTAATTTTGTATGGTGACGTGATTTTAAATATAGTGGATGCAGTTCATCTGGATAGAGATTTATTCCTTACTAAGCAGTTGATAGACATGGGCAAGCCTGTAATAGTAGCCTTAAATCTTATGGATGATGTTAGAAGAAATGGAATGGAGATAGATATTAAAAAACTGGAGGAGCTGCTGGGTGTACCTGTTATCCCCACAGCAGCAATAAAGGGTGAGGGTGTCAAACAGGTATTGGAATCCTTGGACAAAGCAAGAGTCGGCAACAGAAATAAAAAGGTTGTGGACATGCTGTCAGAGTATTTGGATAAAGTTGACGTTGAAGCAGAGGCTGTACTAATATGCGAGGATGATGAGCATGTAGCTGCACGACATGATGTTAAGCTGCCCGGCACCAGAGATGAAATATATAAAAGTAGACGAAACGAAGTAGATCAGCTTGTAAACAAGGTAGTTAAGGAATCTCAAAGAGGTGCTTCTTTTAGAGTGCTTTTAGGCAGATGGATGCTGAGACCCATTACGGGCATTCCCATACTTGCTGTTACAATGTACATAATGTACAAAATAATGGGTGTATTTGTAGCCGGTGATATTGTGGGAATAACAGAAGGCACTATTATGGATGGCATATACCGACCTTTTATGGAAGGCTTGGTTTCAAAAGTATTTAGCCCCGAAACATTTATGGGTAATATGTTAATAGGTGAGTTTGGTGTCCTGACTATGGCTCCAGTTTATTTACTAGGTTTGCTGTTACCGTTGGTTATAGGCTTCTATTTTCTTATGGCAGTACTTGAAGACAGCGGTTATCTTCCAAGAATAGCGGCTTTAGTTGACAGATCCTTGACAGGGCTTGGACTTAACGGAAAAGCGATAATTCCTATAATACTAGGCTTTGGCTGTGTAACAATGGCTACTATAACTACAAGGATACTGGGAAGCAAGCGTGAAAAAATAATTGCAACAATACTGCTTGGTCTTGCGATTCCATGCTCCGCACAGTTAGGTGTTATTGCGGGTCTGATATCACAGCTTGAAGCAAAGTACATCGCTATTTATGTAATATCAATACTTGTAGTTTTTATAGCTACTGGTACAATACTAAACAAAGTAATGAAAGGCGAGTCTTCTGTATTGCTTATAGATTTACCACCCATAAGACTTCCTCAAATAAAAAATGTTTTACTAAAAACAGTTCAAAAAACATGGATGTTTTTGAAGGAAGCTACTCCTCTTTTTATATTAGGTGCACTGCTGATCAGTGTTATGGAGTTTACAGGAATACTGGAAGTACTGCAAGGAGTGTTTGCTCCTGTTACGGTGGGTTTACTAAAGCTGCCTGCTGAAGCGTCTACAGCCTTCATAATGGGTATAATCAGACGAGATTTTGGTGCTGCCGGTTTAAGCTCTTTAAGTATGACATCTGCTCAAATATTAATTTCACTTGTTGTAATGACTCTGTTTGTACCATGTATAGCAGCAATTATGGTAATCTTTAAGGAAAGAGGCTATAAGGATGCACTGCTCATTTGGATTGGAAGCTTTGCAGTTGCTTTCCTTACAGGAGGCATAGTAGCTTTATTGATATAGAGGTGATTTAATGAGTAATTTGATAAAATGCTCAAAATGCGGCTATGAATATGACGCTGCTCCAAGCAGCAAATGCCCAAGATGCGGTCAGATAAACAATAGCTGTAACGGCTGTTCGGGAAACTGCTTAAAATGCAGTACAAAACATATGAAAAAATAATACAAATGTATAAAGGGTATTTTCTGTAACGTAATACAGAAAATACCCTTAAACGCAAGAAAATTTATCAATTGTGAAGAAATAATGTTGACAAAATTATGCAGTAGATAATAGACTATTATTATATGATGTATTGTAGGGTTTTAGCTTAAAAATTAATTTATTCCAAGCTAAAAATCTAGAAGAGAAGAAATAACCAGCCTATATATATGCTGTAGAAATTATATTTTTACTTTAAATATTTGTATGAAAGAAGATGGATAAATTAATGAGAGAGTTTGGCAATCTAAAAGAAAAACTAAGAGAAAAAGGTTTCAAGCTTACGCCTCAGAGAAGGTCCATACTTGATACTATAATGGAAAATGAGGGTAAGCACCTAAGCACAGAGGAAATATACGATGTAGTCAAAAGACGATGTCCAGAAATCGGTCTGGCAACCGTTTATAGAACAATGCAAATATTTGACGAAGTAGGTCTTGTATATAAGCATAACTTTGATGATGGAAGAAGCAGATATGAGGTTACAAATAATGAAGATCACCAGCATCACCATCTTGTATGTATAAAATGCGGTAAGGTACTGGAAGTAGAAGAGGATTTACTTGAACAACTAGAAAACCAAGTTGAGCAAAAATACAATTTTTCGATTACTAATCACAACGTTAAATTTTTAGGATATTGTGGTAAGTGCAGATAAAGCATTGCGATATTTTGCGATGCTTTTTCTATTTTCAGCAAGTTAGCAGATATGTGCAGGCGGGAAAATTTTCATCATAGTAGCTGCACAATTTTTTCATATTAATAATGCAAGTTGAAATAATAATATAGAATGTGTAGTATTTGCAGGCTTGAAGTGTTATATGTCAGTATTTTTAAATTTAGCTTAAGAATGTATTCTCTATAGCAAGATACTATTGAACATATTTATTGCACTAAAAGTAGAAAATAAAGTATAATAATAAATACAGATTATGAACGGAATATTTTTGAAAGGATTGGTAAGTAAAGTGGCAAAAGGGAAAAATAAACTAAAGCTTATTCCACTAGGCGGTTTGCATGAAATCGGAAAAAACATGACGGCGGTGGAATATAAGGAGACGATAATAGTTATAGATTGTGGATTGATGTTTCCAGATGAGGAAATGCTCGGCATAGATCTAGTAATACCAGATATAACGTATCTATTGAAAAACAGGGAAAAAGTAAAAGCAATAATGCTTACCCACGGTCATGAGGATCACATAGGCGCACTTCCCTATATACTGAGGCAAATGAATGTGCCGGTATATGGTACGAAGCTGACACAAGGCTTGGTTGGCAATAAACTAAAGGAATTCGGACTTCTTTCAACAGTGGAGTTAAAGATTGTCAAGCCAAAGGACATAATTGAAGTTGGTGACTTTAAAGTAGAATTTATAAAAACCAGTCATAGTATTGCTGATTCAGTAGCTATTGCAATACATACACCTGTAGGTACAGTAGTACATACAGGAGATTTTAAGATAGATTATTCACCTATAGATGGAGAAATAATAGACTTGCATCGCTTTGCAGAGCTTGGGAGACAGGGTGTACTGGTTGCCTTGGCAGACAGCACCAACGTAGAAAGACCCGGCTATACAATGTCAGAAAGTACAGTGGGTGCAACCTTTATAGATATGTTCAAAAATGCAAGCGGAAGAATAATAGTAGCAACATTTGCTTCTAATATACATAGAGTACAACAGGCAATAAATGCAGCGGTGCTTTATGGCAGAAAGGTTGCCATCTGCGGCAGAAGCATGATAAACGTAATAGGAGTTGCTGCTGAGCTTGGGTATATAAATATACCAGAGGGTGTTCTTATAGATATAGAACAAATTGGAAAGTATCCTAATGACAAGGTAACAATAATAACAACAGGCAGTCAAGGAGAACCAATGTCGGCACTATCAAGAATGTCAACCTCAGAGCATAGAAAAGTAAACATAATACCTGGGGATATGGTAATAATATCTGCTACACCAATACCCGGCAACGAAAAGCTGGTAACAAGGGTAATCAATCAACTTTTCAAAAAAGGTGCAGACGTTATCTATGAATCTCTGGCGGATATACATGTTTCAGGTCACGCTTGTCAGGAAGAGCTGAAGCTGATACAAGTGCTTCTCAAACCAAAATATTTTGTACCTGTTCATGGCGAGTATAGACATCTAAAGCAGCATGCACAGCTCGCAGAAAAAATGGGAGTGCCAAGGGAAAATATTTTTGTAGCAGACAACGGTATGGTTTTGGAGTTTACAAAGGATACAGGCAGGATCTCAGGTACAGTTATGGCAGGAAAGGTATTGGTAGACGGCCTTGGGGTAGGAGATGTAGGAAATATTGTTCTAAGGGATAGAAAGCACTTATCACAGGACGGATTGATAGTAGTAGTAGTAACCATAAGCAAAGAATCGGGCATGGTGGTTGCAGGGCCTGATATAATATCCAGAGGCTTTGTATACGTTAGAGAGTCAGAGGATTTAATGGATGAATCAAGAAATGTAATAAAAGAAGCTCTTTCAAAATGCGAAGAAAAACAAATTACAGAATGGGGAACTATTAAATCACAAGTTAGAGATAGCTTGAGAGAATATATCTATTTAAAGACAAAGAGAAATCCAATGATTTTACCAATAATTATGGAAATATAATATGGAGGTTGCTTGTATGTATGTATATGATAAGGCGCATGAGTTAGCCAAAGCTCTTGCAGAGTCCCCGGAATTTAAGGCATTAAAAGCTGCTAAAGGGAAAATTGATTCGGATTTAAAAGCAAAGGAAATGCTGAATGATTTTAAGAGAAAACAATTTGAACTGCATAATTTACAGCTTATGGGTCAGAAAATTGATGATCAGAAAGTGAGTCAAATGCAAGGGCTTTACCAGGTATTAATGATGAATCCTGACATAGCAGAGTATTTGGGAGCCGAAATCAAGTTCAGCCAGATTTTTTCTGACATTTATAAAATAATAGGTGAAGCCGTAGAAATAGACCTTGATTTTATGAAATAGATTTCCTTGACTTATAGATAACCAACTCAAAAACTCAAAATACTTTTCGTTAAGAGTTGCTAATCTTTTTGTGAGAAACAACTGGAAAGTTTTAATTTTGAAGTTGTTTCTCTATATAGAAGTGTGAATATAATGACAGTTATAATCACACTTCTATGTTATTAATAGGGGGAGAATAATATGCAGAAAATGTTCGTAGTAGTAAATCCTGTATCAGCTGGAAAAGCAACTGCTAAGGAATGGCCATTATATGAGAAAAAGCTTCGTGAAAACGGTTTTGATTTTGAGGTTAAATACACGGAATACCAAGAGCATGCTACAGAAATTACAAGAAAAGCCCTAAAGGAAGGCTATGATTATATAGTATCTGTTGGGGGCGACGGCACTATGAATGAGATTGTAAATGGTTTTTTTGAAAACAATATTCAAATTAACCCAAATGCAAGACTTGCTGTCTTTTCAAGAGGTACAGGCTGTGACTTTATCAAAAGCCTAGGGATAAAAAAAGGATTTGATGATTTTTTAGAGGTACTGAAGCGTAATACCAGCAAGACCGTTGATGTAGGACTGACCAAATATGTTGATTACAAAAAGGGACAAGTACAGCGGTACTTTGTAAATGTTTCCGATATAGGTATAGGCGGCGATACAACATACAGGGTCAACAGATCATCAAAGGCTTTAAAGGGTTTTTTATCCTTTGCAATAAATGCATTGCTGGCAATATTATTTTACAAAAACAAGCAGTATTCTATAAATATAGACGATAAAATAAATATGAATGAACGCCTTAACAGCGTAATAGTAGCCAATGGGAAATACTTTGGTGGAGGTATGCAGGTAGCACCCGAAGCAAAGCTGGATGATGGTGAGTTTGATGTTGTAATATTCGGCAATATCAATACTATTGAATTGCTGCTGAGCTTTCCCTCTATATACAAGGGCAGGCATCTTACAAACCCCAAGCTGAAAATATATAAAGGCAAGCATATTACTGTAAAAAGCGAGCCTGCCGCTCTGCTGGATATAGATGGAGAGCAACCCGGCACAACTGACGTAGAGTTTACTATTATTCCTAAAGCAATAAATGTCATGGTATAATATTTATGATTTGGAGGTGCTCTATATGAAGCTATCGCAAAAGGATATTATTGTATTGACAGAAGGGCAGCAGATAAGAAGAGAAATAATTGAAAAATATGGTTCTATTGAACAATTTATAAGTAAAAATAATATACCGATCTTGTCAAGCACGATAGAAGAATATCTGAGCAAAAAGAGCATTACCTCCCAGAAATTCAAGTGTACATTAGTTCTTGCTCTGGATAAAGAATATAATAAAATAGTTTTAAGCGAATTTGAACAAATAGAAAGATATATAGATACAATAACAGAAAATATAGAACTCTACAGACAGAAAGAGGACTTAGAGCTTCTTGAGTTTTTGAAGGACTTATGCGTGAAAAAGAATATGCCAGTATCAACAGCCAAAATGTATAGGGCAATAAGCAAATACAATTTTCATAATAACAATCCAACAGCTGCATTGGAACAAATAAAATTTGCAATTGATTTGATTAAAGATAAAAATGAACATAATTTACATATTATTTTTTTATGTGAGCTGGCATTGATCTACTTTTTCCAATCTGAAAATTTAAAATCAGAAAAAGCATTTAAACAAGCAGAAAAGCTGGTAGATAATTCTCCAAATATTAATAATTATAGCAAATATGTATACTATTCAACCTATTCATGCTTGTTATTTAGTACAGGAAAAAGCAATAAAGCAAGAGATATGTTGATAAAAGCCATTGAATTTTCTGACACCTCAAAAAAGACTGCTCAACTTATTATTAATATCGGGGCAACATACGAAAAGGAGGGAGAATGTAATAAGTCACTAGAGTATTACGAAAAAGCATTAGAATATTTACAGGAAGAAGATCTTATAAATAGAGGCATTATCTTTAATAATATATCTAAAGTATATATAATTAAGGGTGAGTATGATTTAGCTTTGCAAAACAGCATAAAAGCTATTAGCTGCTTTGCAGATAATCAAAACAATCCTGTATCTATTTCATGTTATTTAAATTATTTTCATATAAAGATTAATAATACTGATATAGCGAATGTCTTAGATGAATTCATACAGTTAATAGATGATTTAACTCAAAAAGGTTTTTACAAAGCCATAAATGAGTACCTGAATTATTTTATAGATGTAGGAATAAAGCAGACAGACGACAGAATAGTTAGAAGAATAGAAACATATATAACTGCTGCCATAGGCAAATGTGCAAGTGAAGAATATAAGGAAATGCTTGTTACGCACATGGGAAATATATCCATATACAAAAATCAAAGAGGAAGCAAGTATGGAAAAAAGAAGGTGTTTATTAATTCAAGTACAGATATTCCTCCCGATATTGAGTTATTTGTTATAGGAAAAAATAAGGATGAACTAAAAGAATCTGATATTATAGATTATAAAACCAACAGTAAAAGCAGAAAAACTTAAAAATAAAAAGATGATTGAGTTGACAGTTTAGACTCAATCATCTTTTTTTATATAAAAAAACTGGATAGTAAAATTATAACAAAAAAAACTTTTTATAAATATTAAATTATATATTCTCTTATAAACAGGGTACTGTAAAAAAGAAACTAATATTATAGATTTGCTGCAATTAATAAAAAACGTTGCTGTTTCAGGAGTATGCAATTATTTATATATATATGCTTAAGCTTAATGCGAAAAAAATGACAGAATATGTTAGTCGCATTACATTGATATATAATTCTAAATATTGCTATAATTGAAACAATATTAATTGTTATTAGATTCAAAATTACAATCAGATTATCTACAGGTTTTTTAGCTTAAAACTTAAAGTATTCAAAGCTAAAACCTAGAAGGGAGGCAATAACCAGCCCAAGGATAAGTTAAGTTTTATGGTTGCGTCCCTATATTTACAGCAAAACACGAGGCTATATACATCAATGACACTATTCATACTCAAATCAAGGAAGGAGGTCATCGTTGAAATCCAAAATGAAATAGTTATTAGTATAAAGGAGGTCAAAAAAATGGAATTTAACAATTTACAAGTAAAACACCAAAGTGATGAGACAAATAAGAAAATCATCAGTATTGCAATGATTATTATACTAATATTTAACAGCATGGTATTTGTAACTGCGTCAAGCACACCCTCTGCACCAGGAGCACCCTCTGCTTCTCCATCAGCACCATTGACAGGTATAAGTACAAGCGTAAGTGACTTATCCGGCAGTCTGAATCTGGGAGTAACTATGAATGTACCAGCTTATCATGGGCTGGAGCCGAAGATAGGTATATCCTATGACTCAAATTCAAGCAACGGACTGCTTGGCGTAGGCTGGAACCTTAGTGCCTCATCAGTTATTCAAAGAGGGGTTGCTGGAGGAGGAACACCAAACTATGACAGTAGTGATATATATTACCTTGATGGACAAGAATTAGTATCAGATACATCTATGGGAGGAACTCACAGCTTAAAGCACAAAAACTATACTCGCATAAGCTTTGACAGTGCAAACAGCCAGTGGAATATATGGTCTAAGGATGGTACAAAGTCGACATATACCAAGCTCTTTGAAACAAGCAAAGGCGTATATCGTTGGGCATTAGCTACAGTGGTGGATACTTTAGGTAATCAAGTGAATTACAGTTATACAGGAGATGCAAATAGTGAATATTATATAAATAAAATAACCTATAACGGAACAGAAATAAGTTTTTATACCGAAGCACGCAGTGACATAGTAACAAGTGCAACAGGAGCGAGCTTAGCATCCTTAAACAATAGACTTAAGACAATTGATATTAAAGTATCAGGAATAAGAGTTAGAGCATATAAGCTAACTTACAAAATAAGCAGTGATACAGAAAGATCTGTGCTTACCTCAATACAAGAATTTGGCAGTGATGCTGCTTTGGATGCAAGCAATACAGTAACAGGTGGGACTGCATTACCGGCTATTACCATTGAGGCACAGTCTATAGATTTTAATGGAAACTATAATATAACAGGTCAGGATACTGGCTGGGGTTGGGATAATGAACACAGATGGTTTCCTGGAGACGTAAACGGAGACGGAAAAACAGACTTTATATTTATAGCAAAGCATGGTATTCACGACAGCTATACCTACGACCATGTGTGCCTTCATGCAGCTATATCAAATGGAGATGGAACATATAACTTAACAGCGCAAGATACAACTTGGGGATGGAGCGAGGAGCATCACTGGTTTAGCGGAGATGTTAACGGAGATGGAAAAACAGACATAATGTTTGTAGCAAAGCACGGAGTCCATGACAGCTATACCCATGACCATGCATGTCTGCATACAGCAATATCAAGAGGAGATGGAACCTTTGATTTAAAAGGACAGGATACAACTTGGGGATGGGATAGCCAGCACAAATGGTTATCAGGAGATATGAATGGAGATGGAAAGTCAGACATAATGTTTGTAGCAAAGCATGGACCCCATGGTGCCTACACATATGATCATGTAGCATTGCATACAGCAATATCAAAGGGAGATGGAACATATACTCTGGCAGGACAGGATACCGGATGGGGATGGAATAATGAACATAAGTGGTTTACTGGAGACATGAACGGAGATGGAAGAACCGACTTTATGTTTGTAGCAAAGCATGGACCTCATGACAGTTATACATATGACCATGTATGCCTGCATTCAGCAGTATCAAAGGGAGATGGAACATATAACTTAACAGGACAAGATACTACTTGGGGCTGGAATGAGGAGCATCATTGGTTCCCGGGAGATGTAAATGGAGATGGAAAAACGGATTTTATGTTTGCGGCAAAGCATGATCCACATGGCAGCTATACCCATGCCCATGTAGCATTACATTCCGCAATATCAAGAGGCGACGGAAACTATACCTTAACCGGACAGGATACAACTTGGGGATGGAGTATTGAGCATAAATGGTTTAGCGGAGATATAAATGGGGACGGCAGAACAGACTTTATGTTTGTAGCAAAGCATGGACCTCACGACAGTTATACCTATGATCATGCATGTTTACACTCGGCAGTATCAAAGGGAGATGGAAACTACAGGCTGACAGGAGAGGATACTGGCTGGGGATGGGACAAAGACCATGAATGGTTTGCAGGAGATATAAATGGGGATGGAAAAACGGACATAATGTTTTCCGCAAAGCATGGAGCACATGGCAGTTATACGTATGAACATGTATGTTTACATGGAGCAATAACAAGAGACAATGGCAATAAAATACCAGACTTAGTAAACAAAGTAACTACGTCTACAGACGGAAAAATTACAGCAAATTATGTTTCATCAGCCAAATGGCCGAACAGGTCAGTTCCAGAAGGAATCTTGGGATTAACAGTGGAAAGGCTGACAGTAGAGGATGGAAGAGGAAATATAGATACAACCAATTACACCTATTCAGGACAAAAGATTGATGTAGCAAACCAAATAAACTATGGTTTTAAATACGTTAAGAAAACCATAAACAATGCAGGAGATTATATAGAAACAAACTATATACAGGACAATAAAGCAATAGCACCGGGAACAGTACAATCCACATATATTAAAAACTCAGCAGGCAGCTTATACAGCGGTACAACCTATGAATATACAACCAATGGTTCAGCACCATATACTACATTGCTTTCCAAGGAAGAACATACAACCTATGATGTTAATAACAATAACTCCTTTGTAACCGCCTATTCCCAATATTCCTATGACAGCTATGGAAACAAAACGCAAGAGATTAATTTTGGGGATAAAAATAAAACAGGGGATGAAAAAACAATAACCACCAATTATCTTTATAACACAAGTAAATATATAGTAGGCAGCCCTGAAAAGACTATTACCTATAAAGGAACTAATACAGGAGGAACAAAGGTAAGCGAGTCTATCAGCCTTTATGATGGAAGTACAACCCTAGGAACCTTGCCAAGCAAGGGAATGGTTACAGAGATAAGAGTATGGAATGACAAAACAAATACCTATATAGCAACAAAATATGATTATGATATATACGGCAATGTATTGAAAGTAACAGATCCTAAAGGAATATCAGCAGAATATACCTATGATACAAGCAAACGTATATATTTATTATCAGCAAAAAATTCTCTAGGACATACAGCAA
>CALGKJ010000109.1 GCA_937930535.1 uncultured Clostridia bacterium | reverse complement strand
GGGCATATTAACAGAGCATAGAAATGTTGTAAATTTTATTTATAGCTTTAATAAAAGATTGAATTTAACAGAGGATGAATGTACCTTGCAGCAATCCTCCTTTACCTTTGATGCTTTTGTAGAGGAAGTACATGCAACTCTGCTTACTGGAGGAAAGGTTATATTGCCACGTAATGAGCAGGTAAAGGATGTAAAAAGCTTATTTGAGCTGGTAGAAAATCACAAAGTTACAATACTAAGCTGTTCTCCATTTATATTAAGCCAGTTTAATGATCTAAAGCCTATGAAATCAGTAAAAAATATTACCAGCAGTACAGATTCTCTTAAAAAAGAATACTACTCCAATATCATAAAACACTCTAAAATCTATAATTTATATGGTCCCACAGAATGTACAGTTTGCAGTACCTGTTATGAATGCAGTAACAGTGAGAGCATAAGTATTCCTATAGGCAAGCCCTTTGCTAATTACACTATATATCTATTGGATAAAGACCGAAGCTTAGTACCTATAGGAGTACCGGGAGAGGTATATATCTCTGGTGAAGGGGTAGCTAGAGGCTACCTTAATAATTCCAAGCTGACTGAGGAAAGATTTATTGACAATCCCTTTATGATTGATAGGAATACTGCTGATAGAAGCATGACTGATAGAAAAATGTACAAAACAGGAGATATAGCAAGGTGGCTGCCTGATGGAAATATAGAATTTTTAGGAAGAGGAGATTTGCAGGTAAAAATAAGAGGCTATAGAGTTGAGCTTGGGGAGGTAGTCAGTCAGTTGCTTAGCCATGAGCTTGTAAAGGAAGCCGTAGTTATAGTTAAGGAAGACGAAAAAATGAATAAATACCTATGTGCATATTATTCAGCAGAGGAGGAATTAACAGTAAAAAAATTAAGGGAGCATATGGCAAAGGAGCTTCCTGAATACATGATACCTGCTTACTTCGTAAGACTGGATAATATACCGCTAACACTAAATGGAAAAATAGATAAAAGTGCATTACCAGAACCCTATAGCTATATAAATACAGGATCTGAATATGAAGCACCACGTAATGAAATAGAAGAAGTGCTTGTTAAGCTATGGCAAGGGGTACTAAAAATAAATGGATCAATAGGTATAAATGATAATTTCTTTGAGCTAGGCGGAAACTCTCTAAAGCTTGTTGATTTAGCTTCAAGTATAAATAAGATATTTCAGCTTGAAATATCCTTAATGCACATATTGAAGAGCACAACAATAAAAGAAATTTCAAAATATATCATTGGCAGATACGAGGAAGATACCAACGCAGAATTCATACTATTAAATAAACTTAGAACAAAGAAATTATTTTGCTTTCCTCCAGTTGCAGGATATGGCTTAATCTATAGAGAGCTGTCAAGCAGCTTAGAAGACTACTCCCTATATTCCTTTAACTATATAGAAGATGAGGATAAAATAGAAAAATATATAGAAATAATAACCAATATTCAACCTGATGGAGAATATGCTTTGCTTGGATATTGCATAGGTGGAAGACTTGCATTTAAGGTAGCCAGAGAGCTAGAGAAACGAGGACATAAGGTAAGCAATGTAATCATTTTAGATGGATATAGACAGCTAGAAAAAAATCCTCCTTCAAAGGAAGAAATTCAGCAATATAAAGCTAAGCTTTCCAAAAGTATTGATGAAGACAAAAAATATGTAATGTTTAAGGAGGAAATATTGCACAAAACTATATCCTACTATAAATATTGCGGAGAGCTGCTTGATGAAGGTTCAATAGCTGCAAATATTCATTTAGTAAAAGCACAAGAAGCAGACACAAATATCACACAAGCCAAAGGTTGGGATGAAGCTGCTACAGGCTGTTATACAACTTATGAGGGCTTTGGACAACATAATGAAATGCTGGAAGCTGGCTTTGCAGAGAAAAACGCAGATATAATAACAAATATTTTGAGCAGTTTACTGCCAGTTTGGAGGTAAATAGTAAAAATGATGCTTAATAAAAAATATATTGGTTTGTTACTAGCAACCATAATGATCCTTAGTATTATGTATACAACACTCTCAAATGTTGAAGCAAATAAGCAGCAATCACAAAATGAAATAAATATATTGCTGAAAAAGCTAGACGAAAAGCTGCCAAAGCTAATGAAAGCCGCAGGTGTTCCCGGTGTACAAATTGCATTAATTGATGGAGATAAAATTATTACAAAGGAATATGGATATTCTGATAAAGCTAATAAGACCAAGGTTACTAAGGATACTATATTTCAAGTAGGCTCTGTATCAAAAATGGTCACAGCATGGGGCGTGATGAAGCTAGTTGAAGAAGGTAAAATCGATTTGGATCAGCCAGTAGAAAAATATCTTACAAGATGGCATCTGCCTGAGTCAGGATATAATAATGATGGAGTCACAGTTAGAAGGTTATTAAGTCATACTGCTGGATTGCCTGAAAAAGGGTATTCAGGGTTAAAGCCTTCAGAAAGCTTAATCACAATAGAAGAATCACTATCAAAAACAACAAACGGCACAGAGAATGCAAGAGTAGTATATGAGCCTGGAAGCAGGTTTCAATATTCAGGCGCAGGCTATACTTTACTGCAATTACTTGTTGAAGAAGTAAGTAATATGACCTTTGAAAAATACTTAGAGCAGGAAATTTTAAAACCACTAAGTATGAGTAACAGCAGCTTTGAAGCAAGAAATGATATTTTGAAAAAAACTTCAAAGACCTATGGAAACTTGGGACAAAAACTACCAAACTATATATATACCGAAAAAGCTGCTGCCGGCTTATATTCTACGGCAGAAGATCTTGCAAAGCTGGGCATGGAAATAATAAATACTAATGAAAAAGTATTGAAATCAGATACCATAAATACAATGCTGAAAAAGGTTGAAGGGACGAGCTATGGCTTGGGTTATCGAATAATGGACTTATCCAGCACCATATCGGCTGTGGGACAAGGCGGCACTAATAGAGGCTGGAGAGCTCAATTCAGTATGATACCAGATAAAAAACAAGGTATAGCAATACTTGTAAATAGTGATATGGGGGATATGGTTATATGGGAAGCAATGGCTTATTGGACTGAATTACAAACAGGAGAGCTCCCTGAATATAACAAAGCAATGCATGGAGAAGTAAGCAGAGTATTAATAGTAGCAGTTGTACTTGGGCTGTTATTTTGTTTATGTTTATTAATGACTATAAAGAACATAGTAAAAGGAAGAAGGAGACTAGCTTATTTATCAGATAAAAAGCTGTGGGTAAAGCTGCTTAGAGTAGTAATACCTTTGAGTCTTACTATGGCTTGGTGGATAGGACTATATGGACCCATAATCAATGGAGGCTGGAATGCAGCAGCTTTTTTGCCATATTCACTGAAATGGGCTAGTTTATCCATTACAATGTGGTGTATGCTTTTGGTTGCTATAGGGTTATTTCCTAAGCGGAAGAAAATTGAAAAGGGTGTAAGTGGATAAATGAGTATGTGGATTAATATATTATAGATTAGCAACTCTAAAACTCAAAATACTTTTCGTTAAGAGTTGCTAATCTCTTTGTGAGAAACAACTGGAAAAATTAAATTTTGAAGTTGTTTCTCTATATATTACTCATATTTATATTAATACTAACTACTAAATTCAGCTATAGCAAAACATTGCTGTCATGGTTTGAATAATTATTGTTATAAGATACCATGTATTGATACATAACAGTATCAGCTTTGATTTTTTAGGCAATTATCATAACAAGGACAAAAAAGCTTATTAAAATATATAGCTGAATAATTTTGGACTTTGTGATATAATACCCATAAAGGAGTGATAGCAGTGGATGAAAAAATGTTTGAACTAATGACTAGAATGTACGCAGATATGAAGGCAGGATTCGCAGCAGTAGATAAAAGATTTATTACCGTAGAGAATGACATAAAGGAAATAAAGAAAGACGTCAGTGTCTTGAAGAAAGACGTCAGTGTCTTGAAGGAAGATGTTAGTGTTTTAAAGGAAGATGTTAGCGGTCTAAAAAAAGATGTTATAAGATTAGAAAATACATTGACTCCCAAAATTGATGCGGCTTTGGATGGCTACAAGCAGGTATATGAAAAGCAGCAGGAGCATGATAAAGAGTTTGAAATTATTAATCATAAGATAGATGATCTAACTATGAAAGTAACAAACCATGAAGCAAGGTTTGAAGTTATAGAGGGCGGAAAGAAGAATACACGCTAAAGTACATATACGCATATCCTAAGGCTAAACGGCTATGCTGTCACTCAAGAACAGGAAAGGGTTACACCTTTCCTTTTCTTCTATAATTTGCTATAATGTATATATAATAAAAGGATAGGTGGTGATAATTTGAAACTAAAAGCTAATGATACACAAATACTAACAGAGGGACAGCAGCTTGAAAAAGCCATCCTTGCCAAGTATCCAAGCATAAGCAAATCAGAAGCTGTTGCTGAGTTTTCAAAGCTGGCAGATCGCAGTCCCAGCTCTATTGACAGGTATACAAGAAGCAGAAGCATTGAATCCAAGTCCTTTAAAATCAGAGCGGCTAAGCTGCTGGGGTATGACTTTGCGGATATATTTTTAACTGAGAAAGAACAGATTGCAAAATACATAGAGGTTATTAAAGCTAATATCAGCGAATATACAGCAGCAGAGGATATTCAGCTTTTTATGACTTTAAAAGATATCTGCTTTGATGGCGGTTATACCAGCTTATTAGCTGAAATATACTGGTGTATTGCTATGCATTATAAAAATCTCTCCAAGGCAAATATTGCGGCAGAATACATTAAACATGCAATCTTTTTATATGAGGGTTTTAACAACCCTGAGAATAAGCTTAAAGTAATTAGCCTAAAATCTGAGTTGGGATTGCTGTATTTGCTGGATGGAGACTATAAGCCTGCAATTGCTATTTTTCGGGAACTGTTGGCTGATGAGGAAGGTTTAAAAATTCTGGATGCGCAGGGGATGTTTTTAATCTATTACAGACTTGGTATATGTCTGTTGGATTTGGGAGAATATAGCCAGTCGAGAAAGTATCTTGAGAAAGCTTTTTATCACACGGATAATAATGCTGATAAGGGAAATGCTCTGAAAAACATTGGATTGACATATAAGGAGCAAGGTCAGTATAAAAAGGCATTTGAATACTATAATGAAGCCCTAAAATATTATGAATCAACTAACAATAGAAAAATTAGTATTGTACTAAATAACAAAGCAATGCTATTCCGTGAGCAAGGAAATCTTGAAGATGCTTTGAAAAATATAGAATTAGCGATGGAAGTAGTTGAAGGTGAGAAGGACGATGGTTTAAAATATAATTATTTGCATACTCATACACTCATAAAAATAGATATGGGAGAAGCTGTAGAAGCTCTGGATACACTGTTAAAAGCTACCGAAAGAGCTTCAGAGGCAATTTTATATAAAAAGAACATTCATTTAGGGATTAAGACACTTATAGATTATGCTATTAATAATTTTCAGATTGACTTAATTGATAGAATACAGAAAATGCTGATTCAGTTAGTAAGAAAACATAAAAATGCTAATGATACTGATTTGCGTTTGAAAGCCTTCTTGGGGGATATATTGATTTTTAAGGATGAACATGGGAGGTAGAAATATGAAAAAGAAATTATTGGCTATGTTAGTCTGTATGATAATAATTTTCGTAAATACAGTTTTTGTATTCGCAGCGGACGAAACTGATCCATATAAGCACAGCATCAAGCCGCCAGCTACATCAATACTATATATTTCAGAATAACAAAAATAACGATCCCACAGGGTCGT
>CALGKJ010000108.1 GCA_937930535.1 uncultured Clostridia bacterium | reverse complement strand
ATATTATTTCACTCACTGAATGTTTCGAGACAAAGAAATTCTAAACTTGCTGCGGATTGCGTCAAAACTCGCTATGCTCAAACACTTGACGCAATTATTCCTCCGCTGCGTTAAGAATTTCTAAGTCTCTACACAAGGTTCATTACATAATATCTATACTTTCTTTATTTGTATCGAACTCACGTTAATTTATAATTCGTATACTCCAAATTTATTTGAATAGGAGAATAGCTATGAAAAATAACAAATCTGCTTTGAACAGATTGCTAAAGTATACCAAACCCCATATTTTACTTTTAATATTAGGGACAATAGCTTCATTTGTACTATGCTCAATAGGTATAGTAGTTCCTTATATTATTAGTACATTGACAGAAGCTGCAATAAATAATCAGGTTGATATATTTATAAAGTATATATATTATGCAGTAATAGCGATATTGGTAGGTTTTGTTTTTTCTTACTTAAGTCATTATTTAACCAATATATATAATGCAACATTTGTAAGAAACATAAAAAATTCATTATCCAGCCATATTCAAAAGCTTCCTGTATCAACAGTAAGCAGTTACCATTCTGGTGATATGGTTTCAAGGATAAACAATGATGTAATGGTTGCATCAAACTTTCTAGGAAGCATTCCAATTAGCATTTGTCAGCCATTTTTATTCTTAGGGGCTGGTGCATTTGCATCAATGATTAGCTGGAAGCTGCTTGCAGCTTCAGGAATTTTAATGCCCATATCCTCATTTATTTTTAACATTATTAATAAACCAATAGGAAAATATTCTAGGGAGCTAATGGAAGAAACCGCAGAGTCTAATTCAATTCTACAAGATGTAATTAGTGGGATTCCAATTATTAAGGCCTTTAATATGAAAGAGAGGATGTCAAACAAGTATAATCAAATTGCATTAAATATTCAAAATAAAAATATCAAAATAGATGTAGTTAATGCAAAGGTGACACCAGCTTTTTTATCAATGAGACTAATTCCAATGCTTGTAGTTCCCATATATGGCGGTTATTTAGCTTATACTGGTGAAATAACCTTAGGTAACCTTTTGGCTTTCGGAATGCTTGCAAATCTACTATTTCAGCCTATAGAAGCAATTATGAGATTTGTAAGCGGTATGCGTGAAACTAATCCGGCGGCGGCAAGAATTTTTGAAATACTGGATGAAGCAGCCGAAGAAAGCGGAAATATAACAGAAATTAATAAAGCTGATAACAGCATATTTGAATTTGATAAAGTAAGCTTTTCCTATAATAACGATAACAATGTGCTGGAAGATATAAGCTTTAAAGTCCCTGTTAATAAAACCACAGCATTAGTAGGATCCAGCGGCAGCGGTAAAAGTACTATATTGAAACTAATCTGCGGTTTTTATAAGAATCAAAGGGGACAAATTAAACTACATGGAACTGATATAAAAGAGATTGATATTAAAACCTTGAGAAATCAGATATCAATAATCTCTCAAGAGGTTTATTTATTCCCAACCACAATAATTAAAAATATTTCATATGGAAAACCTGATGCTGCAAGAGAAGAAATCATTAAAGCTGCCAAGCTGGCAAATGCCCATGATTTTATTATGGAGCAGCCTAATGGATACGAAACTATTGTAGGAGAAAGAGGCAGCAAGCTATCGGGCGGACAGCAGCAGAGAATTGCTTTGGCCAGAGCACTCCTCAAAAATGCGCCAATACTTCTTCTGGACGAGCCTACTTCAGCATTAGATACTCAAGCCGAAGCTGCTGTTCAAGAAGGATTAAAGAGGCTTATGGAGGGGCGTACAGTTATTGTAGTAGCACATAGACTTTCAACTATAAAATCAGCAGATCAAATAATAGTTATTGATGAAAAAAAGGTCGCTGAATATGGTACTCACGATCAGTTATTAAGTAAAGATGGAATATACAAGAAGCTTTATAATAAGAACTTTACAGAGCAGGAAAGTTCAAATAATAATCCTTCTAAACAAGGAGGAATGAAATATGCTTAAAAAAGGAAAGCAAAGTGAAATAGCTAGAGTGTTTTCATTTATGAAGGATAGAATCATACTTTTTTCTGCTTGTATGATTTTAGATGCCATATTGACTTCTATTTGTTTTAACATTGTACTGGCATTTATCTCAAAATATGCTTATAATGCAGCGGAACAACATGATATCTCACTGCTGTACAAAGCTTTAGGAATTGCCCTTACCGCATTTATAATTGGTTCAGTATTTCAGCCCATATTTCAGTTTACAGCTAAGAAGTGTGTAAGAAAAACCATGACTGAAATAAGAACAAAGCTATTTAGGCACTTAGAAGAGCTTTCTATTTCAAGCTTTGAGGATAGCCATAGCGGTGAAATGATATCCAGATTGACCAATGATTTGTCCAGTGTTGAGAATGTATATTACAACCAGCTAAATCCATTAGTTTTTGCTTTAGTACATGGAGTTATTGCCATAACTGCATTGTTTATTGTAGATTATAGGATCGCATTAGTGGTTTTGGTACTTGGTTTATTGACAGTAGCTATAAATGTACTGTTTGCAAAACGTTTAAGAAAAATCAGCGATTTAATACAACAGAAGCTTGGAGAAGTTACCCAACGGTTAGTGGACTTGATTCAAAGTATACCTGTAACAAAAATGTTTCAAATTGAAGAAGAAATATTCGATGATTTCAGGGAAAATAATGATAATACTTACAAGCTGACTAAAAAGCGTATTCTTACTAATACCCAGCTTAATGCATTAAATTTTATGTTTAGTAATTTAAAGGGTTTAGGAGTAATGTCATTTGGCTTGTATTTGCTGCTCAATGGTCAAATATCATTGGGTGCAATTCTTGCTGTTATATTCTTGCAAGGAAATGCCAGCTTTCTTTTTGAAAACATCGGACGCTTTATATCAGATGTACAAAAATCCCTAGCTGGAGCTATAAGAGTTTTTGAGATATTAGATATGTCTACAGAAAACGACAATAAAGCTAATTTATTTGATAATTCGTCTTTAAGCAATATATATAAGAATGAAATGATAAAGCTTGAGAATGCTGAATTCAGCTATAAAGAAAACAAGGTATTGGATAATGTCAGCTTATCAATACCAAAGGGAAGCGTTACTGCACTTGTTGGACCAAGCGGCGGCGGCAAAAGCACAATCATAAAGCTCATAATGGGCTTTTATCAACTAGATAACGGAAAGCTGATTGTTTCTGAAAAGCCAGTTAATAATTATACTTTGGAGCAATTAAGATCACAAATAGCATATGTACCACAGAATGCTTATCTATTCTATGGCACAATATTAGAAAATATAAGCTATGGTAAAAATAATGCATCACAAGAAGAAATTATAGAAGCTGCAAAGGCTGCAAATGCCCATGATTTTATAATGCAAATGCCGAATGGTTATGAAACATTAGTGGGAGAAAGAGGAGAAAGTCTTTCCGGCGGTCAAAGACAAAGAATTGCAATTGCCAGGGCAATATTAAAAGATTCACCTATACTGCTATTGGATGAGGCAACCTCGGCATTGGATTCAGAATCAGAACAGCTAGTTCAGGACGCATTAAACAAGCTGATGAAGGGACGTACAACCTTAGTTATTGCACACAGACTTACAACAGTAACACATGCAGACAAAATCTACGTTCTGGA
The DNA here is from genome assembly GCA_937930535.1 of uncultured Clostridia bacterium. GTDB lineage: Bacteria > Bacillota > Clostridia > Lutisporales > Lutisporaceae > CALGKJ01. Next base: position 9,022 of record CALGKJ010000108.1, on the reverse strand, counting down.
AAACGGAAAGGTAGTTGAGTCTGGTACTAATGAGGAGCTATTAACAAAGGATGGGCTGTACAGTAAGCTATATAAAATGCAATTTATTAATGATGCAAATGGATCTGAACAGATATAGAGTTGGTTATCTATAGCATAAGATATTGATACTAAATTATAAAAGTTAGGGGGCAATTTTATTATGAACAATAAAATTGATTGTTTACTGATAGGTCATAATGAAATGAATTTTGAAGAGTATGAAAAAGTAGTAAAAAGAATGGGTGCAAAGACACCAGCATATAGAGATTTGAACCTGAATTTTATTCAGTATAAAAATAAACCTTACTCTGCCCCAGAGATATTTAATATGTTTTATTACTCAGATGGTTATATGGATGAGTATGGAAAGCTAAGCTTAGGAGATACATTTAGTGCGGCTATCTCCTATCTTGGAACATATCTTCATAGAAGGGGCTTTTCATTTGATTTTGTTAATTCCTTTCAGAATCAAAAGGCAGAGCTGGAGCGGAAATTAAAAGGAAATGAAATACTAACAATAGCGGTTACTACAACATTATATGTATCAGTTTTCCCATTAATTGAAGTAGTATCCTTTATAAGAAAGCACAATAAAACAGCCAAAATAATAGTAGGCGGTCCTTTTATTTCTACAAATATAAGAACACAGGATTCAATGACCTTAGAATTTGTATTTGAATCAATTGGAGCTGACATATACATAAACAGCTCACAAGGGGAAGCTGCTTTAGCTGACTTAATAAGTACAATTAAAAATAATGGAGATCTAAGCAAAATAAATAACATTCATTACAAGTCAAAGAACTCTTATATAAAAACTGAAATCAAGGAAGAAAATAATCCTCTAAATGAAAACATGGTTGATTGGACATTGTTTAAAAACAGATTAGGTAAATTTGCTAATCTTAGAACTGCGATATCCTGTCCCTATACCTGTGCATTTTGCGGCTTTCCGCAGCATGCAGGAAAATACCAGACCACAGACGTGGACAAGATTGAGCAAGAGCTGAATAGTCTTAAAGAAGCAGGTAATGTAGAGAGTATTAACTTTATTGATGATACCTTTAATGTTCCGGCAGAAAGATTTAAAGATATATTAAGAATGATGATCAGAAACAAATATAACTTTAAATGGCATTCATATTTCAGATGCCAATTTGCTGACGAAGAAACAATTTCTTTGATGAAGGAAAGCGGCTGTGAAGGCGTATTTCTCGGTATCGAATCAGGAAATGAACAAATATTAAAAAATATGAATAAAGCCGCAGCTTTAGATAAATACAGAAATGGTATAAAGCTGCTTAGGGAAAATGATATTATAACCTTTGCTTCATTTATAGTAGGATTTCCTGGTGAAACCAGAGAAACAGTTCAAGATACTATCAACTTTATTGAAGAAACTAAACCTGATTTTTACAGAGCACAGCTTTGGTATTGTGAGCCTATAACCCCAATATGGAACGAAAAAGATAAATACAATATAAAAGGCTCAAATTTTGAATGGTCTCATGCAACTATGGACGCCAAGACTGGCTGTGACCTTATAGAAGAAATGTTTTTAAACGTAAAAAATTCTGTTTGGTTATCTCAATATAATTTTGATTTTGTAAACCTGTTCCATATGCTGCAAAGAGGGCTTAGCTTGCAGGAAATAAAGCACTTTGTTAGTGGCTTTAATCTAGGGATAAAACATAAGCTTATAAATACTCAAGCTCCTGAAATAACTAGCGCAGTAGTGGAACAGCTTAAGGCTGTAAAAAAGAAATAGCAAAGAGATTAGCAACTCTTAACAAAAAGTAATTTGAGTTTTAGAGTTGGTTATCTATAAAGAGAAACAACTTCAAAATTAAAATTATCCAGTTGTTTCTCACAAAGAGATTAGCAACTCTTAACGAAAAGTAATTTGAGTTTTAGAGTTGGTTATCTATAAGAATACTCTAATCTGGGAGTGATAAAATGTCTGCAAGCCAATATTTAAAAAATATAGCAAAGACTAGCAATAAATTCAAAGAAGAAAGAGAATACTGGCAAAACAAGATAGATAATGAAACAGAAATTTGCAGAATACCTGTTACTAAGCTTGAAACAGGTATTAGTACAGATGGATGCGGAACTAAAGAATACTTATTTTCCAACAGTATATGCGAAAAAATATTAAAAGCCAGCAATAATTCTGAGATAGGCACTTTTATTATTTTGTTAACTCCAATTGTTTTTTTACTATCAAGTTTTACAGGAAAATCAAATATAACCTTGGGAATGCCAATGTTAAAACAAAATGAAAATATAGAAGCACTAAGTGATTTTCTTTTAATAAAATGCAATGTTGATAAAGATGATTCCTTTAAAAGCTTGTTAAAGAAAATAAAACAAGATATTAGTGCAGCAGAAAAAAATAAAAACATACCATTTTCCTATATAGCTGAGCTTTTAAACCACACTGAATCAGAAAATGAGTATTCCATTCTAAAGACAATAGCATTAATGGAAAACATCCACGAAATAGAAAAGCTTGAAAAATTAGAAACAGAATGTCAATTCTGTTTCTCTTTATTATCTGATAAAAAAATAAGCTTAAAAGTCAATTACGATAAAAGTATTCATTCTGAGGATACGTTTATCAAGACATTTAATTATTTGGAAAACATATTAGGAGCTTTTTTCAGCAATCCTGATTTAAAACTAGAAAATATAGAATATATAGATGAGCTAGAAAAACAGCGAATACTAAATGAATTCAATAATACTAAGGCAGAATATCCTAAAAACAAAGTAATACATGAGCTTTTTGAAGAACAGGCAGAAAAAACACCTGATAATACTGCATTAGTTTGCGGAGAAATAAAACTAACCTATAAAGAATTAAATGATAAATCAAACCAGTTGGCAAAGCATATAAGAAGCAAAGGAACCACCCCAGATAAAAGAGTAGGGCTAATGCTTGATAAATCAATAGAAATGGTAATAGGCACATTAGCTATTCTTAAAGCTGGCGGAGCATATCTTCCAATAGATCCAGACTATCCAGAAGAAAGAATCAGATACATGCTTGAGGATGGAAATATTGATTTGCTGCTTACTCAAGCTAAGCTTATAAATCAACATGAGAACAGTGATATATTTACAAACTTATCCATTATAAATTTAGATGATGATAAGCTTTATCAAGGGGATGCAGCTAATCTAAATAATATTAATGACCCAAACTCTCTTGCATATATAATGTATACTTCCGGCTCCACAGGTAAACCCAAAGGAGTAATGGTTCAGCATCGAAATGTAGTTAGATTAGTATACAACCAGAATTATATTGAATTAAATGAAGCTGACAGAATATTGCAGACCGGTGCAATAGTATTTGATGCCACAACCTTTGAGCTGTGGGGTGCTCTGTTAAATGGACTGCAATTGCATCTTGTAAGCAAAGATGTGATATTAGACGCCGATTTGCTGGGTAAAGCTATAAGCGAAAACAATATAACAATAATGTGGCTGACATCACCATTGTTTAATCAATTGGTACAGCAAAATATTGATATTTTCTCGAGCTTAAAATATTTACTTGTAGGCGGAGATGTTTTAAATCCTAGATATATAAACAAAGTAAGAGAAAAATTTAAAGCATTAAAAATTGTAAATGGTTATGGTCCTACAGAAAATACTACCTTTTCTGTATGTAATGTAATTGAAGAAGATTACAAGAACAATATTCCTATTGGAAAGCCCATTAATAATTCTACCGCATATATACTGGATAAAAACAACAGGCTTTTACCAGTATGCATTCCAGGTGAGCTTTGTGTTGGCGGAGATGGACTTGCAAGAGGGTATCTAAACAAAGAGGACTTAACCTCAGAAAAGTTTGTAAGCAATCCTTTTATAGAAGGAGAGCTTATGTATAAAACCGGTGATCTGGCAAGATGGCTGCCTGATGGTAATATAGAGTTTTTAGGCAGAATAGACTATCAAGTAAAAATAAGAGGCTTTAGAATAGAACCGGAAGAAATAGAACATGTACTTTTAAAATATGAAAATATAAAAGAAGCAGTAATAGATGTAAAAATGGATTCATCAGGAAACAAATTTCTTTGTGCTTATTTTGTTTCACAAGGGAATATTGATACTAACGATATCAGAGCTTTCCTAAGCAAAGAGCTGCCTGACTATATGATTCCATCATATTTTATAAAAATGGAAAAGTTACCTCTAAATCAAAACGGCAAAATAGATATGAAGCAGCTTCCAAGTCTGAGCGAAATAATATTAAAAGCAGAATATATTGCACCTAATAATGAAACACAAGAAAAAATGTCAGCAATCTGGGAACAAATATTAGACTACACTCCAATAGGAATAAAGGATAATTTCTTTACCCTTGGAGGGGATTCCTTAAAAGCAATGGTACTTGTTTCCAGGCTAAATAAAGAGATGAATATTAATATAAGTATTTCTGAAATTTTTAAAGCACCTACTATTGAAGAACTGGAGCAGTTAACCCAAGAGCAAGATATTAATAATCAAATTACAATAGCTCCAGTTGAAAAGAAGGAATTTTATCCATTATCATCCGCACAAAGAAGACTGTTTGCATTATGCAAAAGAGATATAGGACTAACCTACAATATGCCCTTTGCAGTAGTTTTAGAAGGTGATATGGATAAGGTTAAAGCCAATGAGATAATTAAAGACTTGATAAAAAGGCATGAAGCATTAAGAACAAGCTTTGACTCAATTGATGGAGAGCCGATTCAGATAGTACATGATGATATAAATTTTGAATTTGAATATGAGGAAGCTGTAAATGACCCAAATAATATTGAAAGCAGTGTAAAAGCTTTTGTAAAACCATTTGATTTAGAGCAAGCACCGCTTTTTAGAGCTAAGATATTAAAGCTGGAAGAAAACAAGCATATTCTTATGATTGATACTCACCATATTATATCTGACGGAGCTTCCACAGCAATATTAATCAATGAGATCATAAGTGCTTACAATAATAAACCCATAATGCAACCCAAGCTGCAATACAAGGATTATGCGGCATGGCAGCAAGAACAGATAAAAAATGGTATGCTAACCGAACAAGAGAAGTATTGGTTAAGTGTTTTTGAGGGTGAAATACCTGTATTGAATCTGCCTACTGATTACCCAAGAAATCAAAGAGTCAGCTTTGAAGGGGACTATATAACTATAAGTGCAGACAAAGCTATTACTGATGGCTTAACTAAAATTGCAAGTGATACAGAAACAACTTTATTTATGGTTTTATTATCTGCTTACAACATTCTTTTGCACAAGTATTCAGGTCAAGAGGATATTATTATAGGAACGGCAGTAGCCGGAAGACCTCATGCTGACTTGCAGAATGTTATGGGGATGTTTGTTAATACTTTGGCATTAAGAAATCAACCCTCTGCAAATAAATCATTTATTGAATTTATTAAAGAAGTAAAAGAAAATTCACTAAAGTCCTTTGAAAATCAAGAATATCAATTTGACGATTTAGTAGATAAGCTTGCTATAAAGAAGGATGTCAGCAGAAATCCTTTATTTGATACAATATTTATTTTGCAGAATATTGAGCTGGTGCAAAAAAAATCAGGAGAAGTAAATTATAAGCAGTACCAATTCAAAAAAGACATTGCCAAGTTTGATATTATGATTAATGCAACACAAACAGCAGACGGTGTGTTAAATTTTGAAATGGAATACCGAACAGCTTTATTTATACAAAAAACAATAGAACGAATGGGTATGCACTATATCAATATACTTAAAGCCATAATTGAAAATCCTGAAATATCAATTTCAGATATAAGAATAATAACTGAAAAAGAAAGACAGCAAATACTAATTGATTTTAATGATACTGATATGGAATTTCCCAAGGATAAAACACTACATGAGCTTTTTGAACAGCAGGTTGAAAAAACACCTGATAATATTGCGGTAATATTTGAGGACAGCCACTTAACCTATAGAGAGCTAAATCAAAAGGCTAATCAGCTGGCTAATATATTACGAGAAAATGAAGTAGGCTCAGACAGCATAGCAGCCATAATGCTGGAAAGATCCTTGGAAATGATAATAGGAATAATGGCAATTTTGAAAGCAGGGGGAGCATATCTGCCTATAGATCCTGAATATCCACAGGATAGAATAGATTATATGCTTCAAGACAGTGGAGCTAGAGTACTGCTTTCTCAGAAAAAAATAGCAGACAAAATTAACTATGATAAAACAGTGTTAATACTTGATGATGACAGTCTGTATAAAGGAAGCACAGATAACTTAATAAACATTAATAAACCACAGGACTTAGCGTATGTAATATACACTTCTGGCTCTTCAGGCAAGCCCAAAGGAACAATGATAGAGCATCATTCAATAGTTAACAGGATAAAATGGATGCAAAATAAGTATCCTTTAAATCATAATGATGTGATACTGCAAAAAACAACATACACCTTTGATGTATCGGTATGGGAGCTTTTATGGTGGTCATTAGAAGGTGCAAGCGTTTGCATGCTGAAACCCGGAGGGGAAAAGAATCCAGAAGAAATACTAAAAGCAATCCAACGATATAAAGTAACTGTTATGCATTTTGTTCCTTCCATGCTTAATGTATTTTTAGGATATTTGGAAACCCAAAATAACTTTGATAACCTAATAAGCTTAAAACAAGTATTTGCCAGCGGCGAAGCCTTAACCTTAAATCAGGTTGAAGGTTTTAACAAGCTGGTACATGGTAATTGTAAAGCAGTGCTTGCAAACCTCTATGGACCCACAGAAGCTGCGGTGGATGTTTCCTACTTTGATTGTACAACAGGAAATAAGCTAAAAAGAGTACCTATTGGGAAACCAATAGATAATATTAAACTCTATGTTGTAGATAAAAGCAATAAGCTGCAGCCTGTAGGGGTAGCTGGAGAGCTGTGCATTACGGGTGTAGGACTTGCCAGAGGTTATCTGAATAAGCCGGAGCTTACAGAGGAAAAATTTGTTGTAAATCCTTTTGCAGCAAACAAAGCTGGCTTTGAAAGGATGTACCGCACAGGGGATCTTGCAAAATGGCTTCCTGATGGCAATATAGAATATCTGGGCAGGATAGATCACCAAGTAAAAGTAAGAGGCTTTAGAATAGAGCTGGGAGAAATAGAAAATAAGCTTCTCAGCCATAAAGACATAAAAGAAACAATAGTAATTGTCAAGGAAGATAGTATCGGCAATAAATTTTTATGTGCATATATCGTGGTAAACAAACAAATATTAGAAGAAAAAAGTCTGACAACAGGAGCTTTAAGAAGCTACCTGTCAAAGGATCTTCCAGATTATATGATACCATCATACTTTGTACAGATAGAAAAAATGCCGCTGACAGCCAATGGGAAAGTAAATAGAAGTGCTTTGCCAGAGCCTGAGGGTAATATTATTACTGGTACAGAATATGCTGCACCTGAAAGTGAAATTGAGCATTTGCTGGCAGAAATATGGCAGCAGGTGCTAGGCGTAGAAAATATAGGAATAGACGATAATTTCTTTGAGCTTGGGGGCGACTCAATAAAAGCTATTCAAGTTGATGCACGGTTAAGAAGCTATAATTATAAAGTTGAAGTTAAAAATATTTTTGAGTATAAAACCATTAGAGAAATTGCTGAATTTGCTCAAGCTATCAGTAATACCAGTGAACAGGGAGTCATAATCGGCAATGGTGAGCTTACTCCTATACAAAAGTGGTTATTTGAAAAAAATACCGACTTAATACATCACTTTAATCAATCAATACTGCTATTCAGCTCCAGAAGCATAGATGAAGCAATAATAAGTGAGGTATTTAAAAATCTTATTAAGCACCATGATGCTTTAAGAATGGTATATACCATAGAAAATGATGAGGTAGTACAATTTAACAGAGACATTGACGGAGAACTGTTTACACTGGAGGTTTTCGATTATAAAAACATTAAAAACTATAGAGAACTGATAGAAAAAGCAGCAAATAAGCTTCAACAGAATATAGATATTGAAAAAGGACCCCTAGTAAAGCTTGGGCTTTTCAATACTAATGAAGGTGATTATTTATTAATAATAATCCATCACTTAGTAATTGACGGAATATCATGGAGGATTTTATCAGAGGATCTTGGCATACTTTATCATCAAATTATTAATAAAGAGGAAATAAAGCTTCCCCTGAAAACAGATTCATTTAGCTTATGGGCAGAGAAGCTGAAAAAATATTCTGATGATAGATTGATATTAAAAGAGCTTCCATATTGGAGTGACATTGAAAATACCAGCATTATGCCTTTGCCAACAGATTTCGCTGATACAAAAACCTTACTTAAAGATAATGATGTTATACAGCTAAAGCTTACCGCTGATCTTACAGAAAAGCTCCTAAAGGAAGCATATTTTGCTTATAATACAAAAGCAGATGATTTATTGATTGCGGCACTTGCATTATCAATAAATACATGGACTGGATCAGACAAAGCACTTATCAGCCTTGAAGGTCATGGCAGGGAAGAGATTTTTGAGGATATTGATATATCCAGAACAATTGGATGGTTTACAACACTTTATCCAATTATACTAGATGCAACAAAATCCAAGGATTTATCTTATCAAATTAAAGCTATTAAAGAAACAATAAGACAAGTTCCCAACAAGGGTATTGGATATGGGCTTTTAAAATACCTGACTTCACATGAAAACAGAGAAGGCTTGCAATTTAAACAAAAACCCGAAATATGCTTTAACTATTTAGGACAGTTTGACAGTGATGCCAAAAGTGATGTTTTTGAAATGTCGGATATTTCTACCGGCAAAGCACTTAACCCTGAATTAGAAACAGAGTTTAAACTGGATATAACTGCGTCTGTACTAAATGGACAAATGATAATTTCATTTAACTATAATAAAAATCAATATAAGCTTAGTACTATTAAAACCTTCGTGGATCTTTACGAAAGCAAGCTAATTGAAATTATAGAACATT
>CALGKJ010000107.1 GCA_937930535.1 uncultured Clostridia bacterium | reverse complement strand
GTTATGCACACTATCCACTGACCCGAGTGTGATATATTATAGTGAAAATCCTTTATATTTGTTACTGAAGGTTTACCATATTTATTCTTCTCAAAGATCAGCTCCTTGTTATTTATATTATATTTCTGTGTAATTATAAGTCTCACCAGCACATCTGCTAATAAAGCCCTAACTGAATCCCTGTAGAAGTAATATTTTTTTATGCCGGTTCTCTTTTCCTCATCAACATGCTGCAAAAGTGATTCAAACTTATTAGCATCTAAGTGCTCAGCCTTGTTTATAGCATAGATTTCCATAAAATACACCCTCTAGATATTTTTATTTACGTTAAAAATTTGATTGTATATTTATAAATACAATTAATATTATATCAGTTTTTCGCAATGAAATTTAGCAATTTTTTGTTCGATTTTTAATTTTTTTATTTTTTTTATTAAATAATTATTCGTTTTTGTATCATATTTACATATATTGCTTAAATTTTCAATTGAAACATTCAATATTGCTTCAAAAGACCTATAAAATATAAATGGTGCTATACTTTAGATAATTAAAATATTCAGCACCATTTAAATAATATAGGTCTTTTAGCTTATGTACCCTAATCACATAGAACTCATACCAAGGTATTTATTAAATTCTACTGCCAGCCAATGTACATCCTCTGTTTCCATGATGGAGTAGTGATCTCCCTTTATTTCACAGAAGCTTATGCTTTCAATATATTTGTCCCAATTCTCTATTTTTTTACGCCTGCTTTCACTTGCTATAAAATAATATGCCTTTGCTTTTAACTTTTTGTTAGGTCTATATATGCCTGATACCCTGATTATTGATCTGACTAAATTTAAATAATACAAAAACTTTTCTAAAGTCAGATTTTTATAATTCGGTATTTGCTTTTCATGCAATCTTGTTCTTAATATCACTGTCTTATAGTCAACTGCTTCATCCTTAAGCTCATTCATAACGTCCTTCCATAAAGCCTTAATGCCTTCGCTTTCGTACTTGGCCTTATTAGAAATATTTTTATTAAAGGTCTTGCTTATATATCTAATCTCACTGCCTACAGAAAGGTCTGTAAGCTTCTTATTAACATTAGCTTCTATAAAGCTATTGGGTGCAAGCGAGTTGATAAAGCCTACAAATTTTACTTCTTCCCCATTTGATTCCAGTTGGATTGCCATTTCATAGGATAAATGACCCCCTATGCATCGGCCTGCCAAATAATATGATCCGCTATTTTGTATTTGCTTTATTCTTTGAATATATCTCTTTGCTATTTCTTCCATAGATGTTTCTACAGGTATAAAATCATCAGCTATATCAGATTTTACGCCCCAATAGTTAAATCTATCATCCAGATTAGCACACAATTTGTTATAAGCACCTACTTCTCCACCTGCTGGATGAATAAAGAAGAAGTTTTTGTTGTTGTCAGTTCCCTTCTTAAGAAGTATAAGACCTTCATCCTCCGGTATAACTGTTCCTTCCTGAGAAGCAACTGCTTCTGCCAGTTCCTTTATGCTTTTAAGCACATAAATTTCCCTTAATGATACTTCTGCCTTTAGTTCTCTTTTGATTTTAGTTATAAGGCTTACTGCCTTAAGAGAATCCCCGCCAATTTCAAAGAAGCTGTCGTTTATACTGATTCGTTCAAGCCCCAGTGTTGACTTCCACAGCTCTGTTAATTTTTCTTCCAGCTCATTTCTTGGTGCTTCGTATTCTGCACCTGATATTATATTACCATCAGGCTCTGGCAGTGCTTTACGGTCTACCTTTCCATTTGGAGTAAGGGGCAGACTTTCCATTGGGATAAAATATGAGGGTATCATATAATCGGGCAGCTCCTTTGATAGCTGTTCCCTTAGCCTTGCTATTTCTAATTTATTTTCTGTGGGCAGCTCCTTATCTGCTACATAGTATGCACAAATATATTTATCGCTGGCTCCATTACCCTTTACTATAACAACTGCATCTTTTATTTCATTTATGCTTGTAAGCTTATTTTGTATTTCCTCAAGCTCTATCCTATAGCCTCTTATTTTTACCTGATTATCTATTCTTCCCAAGAATTCGATATTCCCATCTGGCAGCCATCTTGCCAAGTCCCCTGTACGGTACATTTTTTCGTCCTGGTTAAAGGGGTTATCTACAAACTTTTGCCTCGTAAGCTCAGGATTATTCAAGTACCCTCTTGCAAGTCCATCTCCGCTGGTGCATAGCTCTCCCGGTACACCAATGGGTACAAGCTTGTTGTATTTATCTAATATGTACACCTTGGTATTTGAGATAGGCTTTCCTATCGGTATGTTTCCCTTATACTCACAGGGTATGGTAAAGCAGGTTGTAAAGGTTGTATTTTCTGTTGGTCCGTATCCATTTATTATATTAATTTTGCTATTGGTGCTTCTTGCTTGGTTAATGTGTTTGGGAGATAATACATCCCCGCCCGCCATCAGGTTTCTGCATTTTTCAAATACATTAGGGTTATCATCTACAATCTGATTGAATAGTGAGGAGGTTAGCCATATAGTTGTTATTTTATATTTTTCTATTTCCTCCTTCAGCTTGTCAGCATATATTATTTTATCCTTATTTATTAGATACAAGCTCAAGCCATTTAACAGTGCCGCCCACAGTTCAAAGGTTATTGCGTCAAATACAATTGCGCCTGTTTGAAGTATTCTGTCGTCTTCCTTTAAGTCAACATAATTTATGTTTTTAACTAGTCTAACTATGCTCCGATGCTCTATCATAGTACCTTTTGGCTTGCCGGTGCTTCCAGAGGTATAAATTACATATGCCAGATCCTTAGGTGCATTAATACATGGCAGATTATCCATTTCACCGTAATACATGCGTTCCTCGTCCAACAGCAATATTTCACCTTTAAAGCTAAAGTCTTTATTTAAATGAGATTGTGTCAAAAGTATTTGGGCATTGCTGTCTGCCAGCATATATTCTTTTCTGTCTTGCGGATAATCCGGGTCTATAGGCAGATATGCCGCTCCTGCTTTTAGGATAGCCAGTATGCCTATAACCATTTCCATTGATTTATCTACCATTATTGCTATAAGCTGATCCCTTTTTACTTTCTTATCTCGAAGCTGTCTTGCCAGTTGGTTGGCTTTGTTATTTAGCTGTTTGTAGGTCAAGCTTCTTTGTTCGTATACAACTGCCGTATTATCAGGTGTTTTTTCTGTCTGCTCCTCAAAAAGCTGATGTACCGACTTATCTCTGGGATAATCACTATAGGTATCATTAAAATCAATTAATATTTGATGTTTTTCCTCTTTTGACAGCATATCAATATCACAAAGCCTGATATCTATTCCCCGTATAATATCATTTACAATGCTTTCAAAATGCTTATAAAATCGTTTTATAGTTTCCATTTTATACAGCTTTGTACAATATTCAATATTCAGGTTGATTTTTTCTTCCAGCTCTACTGCTATAATAGTAATGTCAAACTTAGATATATTGGTGCTTGACTTATACTGCTTTATTTTCAACGCTTGCAGCTCCATCTCTTGAAACTCAATGTTCTGCATTACGAACATCACATCAAATAAAGGATTTCTGCTTAGATCTCTTGATATATTAAGCTTGTCTACCAGCTCTTCAAATTGATAATCCTGATTGTCATATGACTTTAATGCATTTTCTCTTACCTCACCCAAGAGCTGTCTTACAGTCTTTTGTCCCTGAGGATTATTTCTCATGGCCAATGTATTTACAAACATACCAATAATGTTCTGTAAATCTGCATGAGGTCTTCCCGCTATAGGACTTCCAATAACTATATCTTCCTGTCCGCTGTACTTTGACAGCAATATATTCAGGACAGTCAGCATAACCATATACAGCGTGCTTCCTGTTTCTCTTGCAATTTCCTTGAGCCTGCTTGTGAGACTCTCATTTAATTCAAAATTTATACTATGCCCCTCAAAGCTTTGCATCACAGGTCTGGGATAATCTGTAGGCATATTAAGCACAGGAATTTCATTAGTGCCATCTTCATCAAACACTTGCTTCCAGTATTCCTCCTGCTTTTTGATTTTATCGGATTGGTGCAATTGGTTTTGCCATGCAGCGTAGTCCTTATACTGAATCCTCAGCTCAGGCAATTCCCTTCCTTCATAGGCATCTGCAAATTCTCTTACAAGAATACTCATTGATACTCCATCTGATATTATATGGTGCATATCAAACATCAATATGTGTTTATTTCCAGCAGTAGCTACTTGTACTCTAAGCAACGGAGCTTTACTTAGATCAAATGGTCTTACAAAGTTCTTTACCAAATCTTCTATAGGCAATGTAATATCCGAATATTCTACTTCAAATTCTACCTGTTCATGTATTTTCTGAACTGCCTCATCTTCTATTAATTCAAAGCTTGTCCTTAAAGATTCATGCCTTTGAATCAGCAGCTTAAAGGCTTTTTCCAATCTTTCTCTATCTAACTCTCCTTCTAGTTCCAATACTCCTGGCATATTGTAGCTTGTACTATCAGTCTCAAATTGCTGCAATGTAAATATTCTCTTTTGTGCTGATGACATTCCGAAGTATCCGCTCTGAATTATTTTAGAATCCGCTATAGGTTGTATTTCAGAATATATATTCTTTTCTATTCCATTTATGTAACTACTTAGCTCTTTTATGGTGGGGGCACTGAATATTTCTTTTAACAGCACCTCTACATTTAATTCCTTATGTATTCTGGCTATAAGATTTGTAGCCTTAAGAGAATGTCCTCCAAGCTCAAAGAAGTTATCATTTATTCCTACCTTTTCTAACTTTAATATATCCTTCCATATCTCTGCTAATTTTTCTTCTACTTCATTTCTTGGTGCTTCATATATCGCTCCTGTAGTTATTCTTCCATCCGGCTCCGGCAGTGCCTTCCTGTCAATCTTACCGTTTATTGTAAGCGGCATTTTTTCCATAGGAATAAAATACGTAGGTATCATATATTCGGGAAGATCCTTTAGAAGGTGCTCCCTGATATCTGCTACCGTAATAGCCGTCTCTCCATCCTTGGGTCTATGAGCGACATAATATGCACATAGATACTTGCTGCCGTCGTTATCCTCGTTGACAATTACTACCGCTTCATTTATGTCTTCGTGGGTCAGCATCTTGCTCTCTATTTCCCCAAGCTCTATTCTAAAGCCTCTGATTTTTACCTGATGATCTATCCGTCCCAGAAACTCTATGTCTCCATCAGGCAGCCACCTTGCCAAATCTCCTGTACGGTACATCAAACCAGCTTCAAATGGATTATTTACAAATTTTTGTGCTGTCAGCTCAGGTTTATTAAGATAGCCTCTCGCCAGTCCATCCCCTGCTACACATAGCTCTCCAGCTACACCTATAGGACACAGGCTGTTATATTTATCTACTATATATATCTTAGTATTTGCGGCAGGCACACCTATCGGAACTGCGTTGCCCTTATCCTTTTCAATATCATATTTGTATATCATGCAGCCCACAGTTGCTTCCGTAGGTCCATATTCATTGTATATTGCAGCTTTATTGTTAAAGCTATCGCTTACTCCCTTTGCAACTTTAACCTTTAGCTGCTCTCCGCCTACTATAAAGCATTTGATGTCACTATTTTCGTTATTATTTTCCTTTACTATTTCAAGGTGAGCTGGAGTCAGCTTTACAATGCGCGCCTTATTATCCTTTATTATTCTTACTATGTCAGATTCTTTGTACACAATAGCTTTATACCCGAATAGCAAAGGT
>CALGKJ010000106.1 GCA_937930535.1 uncultured Clostridia bacterium | reverse complement strand
GTTGCTAATCTCTATGTGAGAAACAACTTGAAAGTTTTAATTTTGAAGTTGTTTCTATATAGCAACTTGGCTTATGCTTGTACTTATGAGGTGAGTTTATGGAAAATAATGTAGGAATCAAAAAAACTATTTTAAAGCAGTTAGAGGATTTAAAGGATCATAGTTTTGAAAAGGATTTAATCTTGTCAAAGCATATACTTGATGTAATATGCGACATTACAGAAAAAATAGGTAGAGAAATTGTTGTGTATATAGACAGAAAAGGTGAGGTAATAGACGTTAATATTGGGGATGAAAATACAGTTGGTCTTAAGAATTATGATAAGCGAAGGTCTGATGAAAGCTTAAGCGGTATAAGATGCATCCATACCCATCCAGGTGGCAACGGAATGCTTTCTGATGTTGATTTATCAGCTTTAAAAAAGCTTAGATTTGATCTTATGGTAGCAATAGGTGTAAAAGAATCATCTATGACTAACGCATATATTTCTTTTTTAGGTGTAAATGAAGCTAAGGAAACACTTCCAGCTATAATGGGTCCATATTTAGAAGAGAGGTTATTTAGAATTAATGCACTTGAACTTATATCAGAGGTTGAAGCTGGCTTCAAGCAGGTGAGAAATCTTAGCAAAGCCAATGAGTCTGACGAAGAAAGAGCTGTGCTAGTCGGTATAGAAAGTGAAGAAGCACTGGAAGAATTACGAGAATTATTAAAGACTGCCGGCGGCACAGAGCTTGCAAGAATAGTCCAAAACAGGGATAAAAAGGACAGTGCTTTTTTCATAGGAAAGGGCAAGCTTAAGGAATTATCGCTGCTGGTGCAATCGCTGGATGCAAATCTGGTAGTATTTGATGAGGAGTTATCTGGAGCTCAGGTTAGAAATCTGGAGGAGTCCATAGGCGTAAAAGTAATTGATAGAACTCAGCTAATTCTAGATATATTTGCTCAAAGAGCAAAATCAAAGGATGGCAAGCTTCAGGTTGAGCTTGCACAGCTTAAATATATGATGCCCAGACTTATTGGTTTAGGCGTTCAAATGTCAAGAACAGGCGGAGGTATTGGAACTAGAGGACCTGGAGAGAAGAAGCTTGAAGTAGATAGAAGAAGACTTAGAGATAGAATAAACGATTTGGAAAATGAAATAAAAGAGATGAAAAAACACCGCAAGCTGCAAAGAGAAAGCCGTGAAAACAATAATGTATTTCAGGTATGTCTTGTAGGTTATACTAACGCAGGCAAGTCTACGCTATTAAACAGCCTTGCAGATGCGGATATATACGCAAAGGATCAACTATTTGCAACACTTGATCCCACTACCAGACGTGTTGCATTAGAAAACGGCAAGGAAATACTGGTTACTGATACAGTTGGGTTTATTAGAAAGCTGCCCCATGACCTAGTGGAGGCATTTAAGTCAACGCTTGAAGAGGTTTTGTATGCTGACCTGCTTGTACATGTAGTTGATGGAAGCAATCCTGAGCATGAAGCACAGATTAATGTAGTGCTGGATGTTTTAAAAGAGCTTGGAGCTGAAGATAAAACAATAGTAACTGTAGTAAATAAGATTGATAAGCTGGCAGACAAACAAATACAAGCAGATCAACCATCAAATGCTAGCCATACAGTATATATATCTGCTAAAGATAAGCTCGGACTGGATATTCTACTTAATATAATAGGTGAATATGCAGCTCTTAGAAGTAAAGTAGTAGAGCTGGTTATTCCTTATAAGGATGGTAATGTTACCTCTATGATTCACAGTAAAGCCATTGTTCTAAATGAAAGCTATGAAGAAGCGGGAATAAGGATAACTGCTGAAGTAGATAATATTCTTTTAGGTAAGATATCAAGCTATGTAGTGGCAGATAGATAGTTATGAAATTAAATACACTTAAATTGTTGTCTAAATTATTAGTCCTATATCTCTGATATAGGACACTTGGTTTTCTGGAATATAATTGCTTAATATACATTGAATAAATGGGGGAGGTACTTTGAAAAACTATAGAATTGGGTACATATATATTACTTTAGCAGCAACTTTCTTTGCTGTTATTGCTATAGTCGGAAAAACAGTAATTAATACAGGAATGAAGGTTTTTGATATAGTTGTAATACAATACCTGATTTCAACATTTATCCTGCTAGGATATTTTGTATTTATAGCTGGCATAAGAAAACTTAAGATGGATAAAACAAAGCTTAGATATATTATAATACAAGGTGTTTTGGGAAGTGCTGGTACAACACTATTTTATTATCTGTCACTAGAGAGGGTCAATGCTGGTATAGCCTCTATGCTATTATTCACTCATCCTATATTGGTTTGTATATATTTTTTGATCACTAAGGAAAAAAAGATAAATATAATTAATAATGTGGCATTGGGATTTGCAATCTTAGGAAGCGCAATGGTTATAAATGTGTTAAATCTGAATTTAGCGGAGACTCCTATTGTTGGACTGTTATTTGGCGTTGCTGCAAGCTTTGCTTATGCTTTTTTTAATGTATATGCGGATATTAAATTAAAGGATATAGAACCTCTTG
>CALGKJ010000105.1 GCA_937930535.1 uncultured Clostridia bacterium | reverse complement strand
CGATATAAGCTCTTCAAATAAATTTATATAATGCTGGCTGTTTTTAAGATTAATATAGTAATTACTATCAGATTCTTTTAAAAACTCGCCGCCATTTCTTACCGTTATAACCTCATTACCTTTTTCTACCAACAAGTTAACGAAATCATCAGATATACCATATAGGTCGGCAAATACCAGCCATCTGCTCTTAATACTGCCACTGGACACTGGCAGTTGTTCTTCCTTCCATACAGGTATATAAAACCATTCATTAATGTTAGCTGTTTTTTCAATAACTTGGCTCTTTATTTCTTTTAGAGGGGTTTTCTGACTGCCAGAAACAGCATCAATCCAATATCTTTGCTTCTCGAATGGATATTTAGGCAGAGATATACGATATCGTTTTTCCTTTGAATAATACTTTGACCAGTCTATACTGCCGCCTAAGCACCATACTTTTCCTAATATTCCAAGTAAATACTGTGACGCATCTAAAGGATCAGCTTTTTCTTTTATTACTGTCAATTGATTAATTGAATTTTTAATATTTTCTTTTATAGGCATTATTTTTGTATCAAATGACAAATAAATTGTATCTGATTTATTATATAAAATATTGCCTTCAACTTCAGTTTTATTATCAAAGATCAGCTTATACCAATAGCTATATTGAGATAATTCACTCCTTGATGCCTCTACACCAGTCATTGTTGAGATTAATGGGACTTCGGGTGCATTTAGTGTAATGGACTGAAATTTATCTTCACACTTATTTAAAAGCTCCCAATAATTTTGTCTGACTTCCTCATAGGATAGTTTAGCCTTTGAACCCCCTGTTTTCTCTTTAAGCTTGATGTTTAATAATGCTAGTTTAATAGCAGCTTCAATTGATAATATACCTGAAATATATGCTGCTGAAATAACTCCAAAGCCTATTCCTGATACTTGATTTGGAGTTCCGCCCCATTTCAATAGTGTTTTGGCCGTAGCCCACTGAACTGCAAGAGCCAATAGCTGACCTTGCTGAGTTGCCAGCCTTTCTTCACTTAAATCTCCATGTAAGGATAAGAAAAGTTCCCTTAAATTATCTCCACTTAATCTTGATATTTCATCAAAATAGTGATTAATTTCTTCTCTGAAAACTTCTTCACTCTTATATAGTTCCCCCGCCATATCCATGCAGCAAAAACCAGTATCTGGGAACATAAAACAGATGTTTGGTCTATTATTAATAATTTTGGCTTCAAAGCTGCTGTTATTGGATGAATCTTCCGAACCCATTGATTTCAATTGTCTGACAGCATCATCTATGTCTGAAGCAACTATCATTTCTCTATAGTTCCAGGCTCTTCTTCCAACTTGCAGGGTATACGCTGCATCTGATAAATTAATATGTTTATTACTGATAAAGTACTCAGCCAAGTTATCTGTATACTGCTGCAATGCCCTGCTGCTTCTGGCAGAAAGCAAAATAAGCTTCCATTTTTTCATTTCTGGACATTGGATTTTAGGCGGAGCTTCCTCCAAAATTGCATGGGCATTAGTACCTCCAAGTCCAAAGGAGCTTACTCCGGCTCTTCTTGGATATGCTGTCCTTGCCCATTGCGCTAACTCGGTATTTATATAAAAAGGGCTATCAACAAGGTTTATCTTAGGATTTGGTCTTTCAAAGTTTAAGCTTGGTGGAATTTCTTGATTTTTTAAAGCCATAACGGTTTTAATAAAGCTTGTAACACCAGATGCAGTATCCAAATGACCTACATTTGTTTTTACTGAACCAATAGCACATGTACCTATTTTATCTGTATCAAAGGCCTGTTTCAATGCTTCAAGTTCAATTGGATCACCAATATTTGTAGCAGTTCCATGGGTTTCTATATAATTAATGCTTTCTATTTCACACTCTGCCATATGCTGTGCTGCTTTTATTACTTCGACTTGTCCTTCCACACTGGGAGCAGTATATCCTACTCTTCTTGCTCCATCATTGTTGATTGAAGATCCCTTAATTATGGCGTATATATTATCTCCCGCCTCAATGGCATCTTCCAGCCTCTTTAATACTACAATTCCTACACCATCTCCAAAGACTGTTCCTTTAGCTTCGGCATCAAATGCCCTGCAGTGACCATCTGGAGAGCTAGTCATTCCTTGATTATATACATATCCCGCTTTTTTAGGATATGAAACAGAAACCCCTCCGGCCAGAGCCATGCTGCATTCACCCATCAGCAGTGCCCGTGAAGCTAAATGGATAGTAACCATTGATGTTGAGCAGGCCGTATAAATAGTAAAGCTTGGACCTGTCAAATCTAATTTATAGGAGGTTAGTGTGCTTATTGCATCTTTATAACACAAAGTACCTGCCTCATATTTTTCTGTATCACTATTAGAATTAATTATTGGAGATTTGCTAACCCAGTTTATATTTGAAGCTGCACCAACATATAGTCCTATAGAGCCTTTATAGGCTTTAGGATCATAACCTGCATCCTCCAAAGCCTCCCATGAACACTCTTGCAGCAGCCTGATTTGAGGATCCATAATCTCAGCTTCTCTTGGCGAATAACTGAAGAATTCAGGATCAAAGTATTCCACATCTTTGATAAATCCCTTTGCTTTAACATAGTTAGGGTTTTTTATTAAAATTGGTTCTATACCTGACTCTATTAATTCTTCATCTGTAAAATGGGAAATCGTCTCAATCCCATTTCTAATATTTTGCCAAAATTCCTCTATGGTATTAGCCCCCGGAAATTTTCCCGCCATACCGACTACCGCAATTTCCAATCCATTTCCACTATATTTTCCGTCTGCATCAGCCATTTTTCTGACCTCCCATCTTGAAGATTGCCTTTTTCATAACCTCTTTTGACTTATCCAAGCTTTCCTTTTTATCTTCCTGGAGCTTTAGCTTGTCATTATTATTATCTTCTTTTAAATATCTTGCAAAAGCACTTATGGTAGGGTATGAGTACATAAGCACGATTGGTATATCCCTCTTAAATTCTTCCTTCAATATGCTATTCACCTGCAGAATATCCAAAGAGCTTGCTCCTAAATCAAAGTAGCTTTCATTAGCTCCCACCCTTTCCAAGCCTAAAACCCTTTGCCATACCTCTGCAATTTTCCTCTCCACTTCATCGACTGGGACTGCACAGGTAGTATCTGGTACCGATGTAGCTTGAGATAAATTGCTAATTTCTATGTCCGTTTTTCTATTCAGCATATTTTTATAAGTTTGAAGCCCTAATTGTATTTTTTTGATTAATTCTATAGGAGAAATAGCAATTCTAGTGAATCTGCTATTAACAATCCGCTGAAACACTTCTATACCTTCTGAATCTGATACCCCATCCTTCAATATAGTCTCAGTATCTGTTTTAAATACCTTTGCCCAATATTTTGCAGACTCCAATGACATACCTGCATCTTGCCAGTCAGGCCAATTAACAGCAATTGTTAATACACCATCGAAATTTGTCTTATATTCAGCAAAAGCATCCAAAAACTCGTTGGCAGCACTGTAGGCAATCTGTCCAATCTTTTGATGATACGAAATATTTCCAATTGAAGAACAAAGTAGAAATAAGTCTAGTTTATGATTGTTAAAAACTTCATTAAGAACCATAGTTCCTTTAATTTTAGGTGCTATAACCTTCTCCATATTCTCTTTTACACGGTTTTGGATAATTCCCTCATTATCCGCCACTCCGGCAGCATGAATTATACCATTTATTTCACCTAACTTTTCCTCAGCTGCACAAACTACTTTTTTAACGGTATTTAGGTCTGATATATCTCCGCTGAATATCATAACTTCAGTGCCGTTTTGCTCAATTTTCTCAATTTGCTTAATCTTTTTACTGATGCTGTCATGTTCGTCATGCTCCTTCAGCCATTTTTCCCAAGCTTCTTTTTCAGGGAAAGGAGATCTACTCATTAAGATTAATTTTGCTTCCACTGATAATGCTAAAAATCTTCCAATAGCAAGCCCGATAGCACCAAGTCCACCAGTAATAAAATATACACCCTTTTGCCTGAAAGGCTTTTGTTTATCCTCAAGCTTGTTTAATGGCACAGGCTTAATTACTTGAGTCCACCTTTTGCCATTACGGTAAGCAACTATTTTTTCGCTGAAAGACTCAAGGGTAATCTCTTTATATAAGTTATCAATTACTTCCACGCTTCTGTTCTCATTGTAATCCAATACATTTATATCAATTGCTTTGCAGTTAATATTGTTATATTCCAAGGGACAAATTTTTACGAAAGCCAAGGCGGCAGATTTTTCTGGGTTTGTATTCTCATTCCCCAAGATATCCTGCATATTATTGGTTACCACGAAGAAATCAAGAGTCGGAATACTTATGCCTCCCAATGCCTGTGCTATATAAATAAGGCTGTAAAATCCTTTATCTCGTGCTGTTTCTACTGATTCAATACCAAGCTTCGCCTCCGGAGCTGTATTAATATTCCATAGGTGAAGTATCTTTTCTGGAAGCATATTATTATCTCTAAGCTCCTGCATTAGCCTAACATGATCCTTAGAATTACCTGGGTTGATATAGTATAAAAGGTTGCTTTCTTTTTTATAATCATCGCCTATTCTAACTTCAACTACATCTTGATGCTCCAGCTTAATTCGCTGAATTAGTGTACTGCCTAAATCTCCGTCACTAAAAACCAGCCATTTTACGGAATCAATATATTTTGATAAACTAGATATCCCTTGCTTGGAGCGCTGCCAAACCGGTACATAGCCCCAATCCTCCATTGATGCTTTTCTTTCAATTTCAGAGTTACCCTTTCTCTCTTTATTAACTTCATTACAAAAACTTATATTATTCGGCCAATAGAATTTTCTTTCAAATGCATATGCAGGCAATGGTATTCTTCGTCTCTTTTCAGCTTGATAAAGAAAATTCCATTCTATTTCAACACCCCTTGTCCATAATTGACCAATTTTATCTGCAAAATAAAATACATCTGAAGCTTCTTCCTGAGCATGTTTCATAATATTTACAGCAGTAATATCTTTATCGCCCGCAGCAATTTTCTTGATAAAGCTGCTTAGTACGTTTCCAGGTCCAACTTCTATAAATATTAAATCTTCTAACTTCATTAATTCTTTTATACCCTGATAAAATCTTACCCTATGACGCAGGTGTTTAGCCCAGTAATCAGTGCTTTGGACATCCTCTACAGCAACCCAGTCCCCTGTTAAATTTGACACATAAGGAATCTGTGGTATCCCCAATTCTACTTTACCTACAAGCTCCTGAAACTCAGTCAGCATAGGTTCCATCATATAAGAATGAAAGGCGTGAGACGTATGTAAGTCCTTACACATATAACCTAGGTCTTGCAATTTTTTCTCAAGACTGCTGACGGCCTCTTCCTTACCTGATACAACACAAGATGAGTGTGTATTCACTGCTGCAATGTCTAATTCATCATCCCATATCAGATTTGACAACTGCTCCTCTGAAAGCGGCACACTAAGCATTCTGCCCTTAGGCATTTTCTGCATTAGTCTGCCGCGTGCTGTAACAAGTTTTAGTGCATCCTCTAATTTAAAAACTCCGGAAATGCAAGCAGCTACATACTCCCCTATGCTGTGTCCTATCATTGCCTGAGGTTGTATACCAAGCTTCATTAAAAGCTTTGCCAGGGAATACTCAATAATAAATATAACTGTTTGAGCAACTGCCGTCTGAGTAATATGTGCTGCATCAGCTTCTGGATTACTTGAAAATAATATTTTTTTAATGTCATAGTCCACAAGCTTTTTTAATTGTTCAAAGCATGTTTCCATTTCATTCCTAAAAATAGGTTCTTTTTCATAAAGCTCTCTTCCCATATTTATATACTGAGAGCCTTGTCCTGGAAACATAAATATAATGGACTTGCTTGCCTTCGCCTGTCCAAAGCAATATGCACTATCATTGCTAGTCCTTTGTTTATTCAGTGAATCTTCAATGACTTGTACCGCATTTTTTAAATTTTTACACACAAAAGCATATCTATATTTGAATTCTTTTCTTCCAGTTTGCAGTGTATACGCTACATCGGACAGATTAATATCTTTATTAGCTTTAAAATGCAGGCTTAACTTATTTATCATCGCCTTTAAAGAAGCTTCTGTTTTTGCAGAAAGAACAACCAGCTTCCACTCTCTTGTTTCCGGATAGTTTTCTGCTAATGGTGCTTCTTCCAAAATTACGTGGGCATTGGTTCCTCCCATTCCAAATGAGCTTACTCCAGCCCTTAATGGATAGTCAGAATTTTTCCATTCCTTCAGTTTTGTATTAACATAAAATGGGCTGTTCTCTAAATCTAGCCTTGGATTAGGCTTTACGAAGTGCAGACTTGGAGGCAGTACTTTGTTTTTTAAAGACAAAACAGTCTTAATAAAACCTGTTACCCCCGCTGCTGCATCCAAATGCCCTACATTCGATTTTACAGAACCAATAGCACAATGATTATCAACAGTTCTGTTAAAGGCTGTTTTTAATGCTTCCAGCTCTACATAATCTCCTAAGGTGGTTGCTGTTCCATGAGTTTCTATGTAACTGATACTCTCTGGTTCAACCTTCGCTAAAACTTGAGCAGCTTTAATAACCTCTGTCTGCCCTTCTATACTGGGGGCAGTATAACCCACCTTTCTGGAACCATCGTTATTAATAGCAGAACCTTTAATCACTGCATAAATTGTATCTCCATCAGCCATTGCCTCTTTAAGCTTTTTTAATACCACAAGCCCTACACCATTACCCTGCACAGTACCCGCAGCTTTTTCGTCAAAAGGTCTGCAGTGCCCATCAGGAGAAAATATCATACCCTCCTGATATAAGTAACCGGATTTTATTGGATATGTTATGCTAATTCCACCAGCTAATGCCATATGACATTTTCTGCTTATTAAATCATTGCAAGCCATATTAATTGAAACAAGAGATGTTGAGCATGCCGTCTGCAAGGTTATTGCAGGGCCTTTTAAGTTTAATTTATAGGCTACTCTTGTAGCATAAAAATCCTTCTCATTTAGCAGCATCGCTGTAAATTCCTGCAAATTACTGCTATTTGACTTTGATAAACTATTCAGCCAATGGTAGTTTGGAGAAGCCCCAAGATATACTCCAATTGGCTTTGTATAATTTTCCGGGTTGTAGCCGGAATTCTCTATAGCTTCCCAAGTGCACTCGTGTAGAATACGTAGTTGAGGATCCATTAACTCCGCTTCTTTGGGACTGTATTCAAAAAAAGAAGCATCGAAGTATTCAACACCCTCTAAAAGTCCTTTAGCTTTAACATATTCCGGGCGCCTGATTATTTCCGAACTGATTCCCTGTATCTCCAACTCTTCTTCTGACATAAATGAAATTGATTGTGCACTATCAATTAGATTTTTCCAAAATTGTTCTATATCTTCAGCAGCAGGAAACCGTCCTGCCATTCCAATTACAGCGATTTCTGTCTCATCAGTGTCATCGGAATTATTATCTGTTTGTTCAAAGTCAGTTTTCTCTTCTTCCATCAGATAATTTGAAAGTCTGCTAATTGTGGTATATCTGAATAAGTCAGCAACGGTAACCTCTTTTTGCAATTTCTCCGTTAGGCTGCTGCTTAACCTAATTATTTTTAAAGAGTCTCCTCCCACATCAAAGAAATTATCATGCACACCTATAGCATCTCTCCCTAATACCTCCTGCCAAATCTCAGCAATTACTTTTTCTAAGCTGCTTTCAGGTTTCACATAGGCGGTGCTATTGTTATCTGTATTATGCGCATCTGGCAAAACCCTTCTGTCTAACTTTCCGTTTGATGTAACAGGCAATTCATCAAGAAACACTATATAATTAGGAATCATATATTCAGGAAGTACTTTTTTGAGATAATCCTTTATCTCTTCCTTTTTTAAGTTTGCTTCAGCTACTACGTAACTAGAAATATATGGTTCTCCGTTATTATCGTTTTTGACAATTGTAACAGATTTATTAACTCCGTTATACTTCGAAAGCTTATAGTCTATTTCGTCTAACTCTATTCTAAAGCCCCTCACTTTGACTTGGTGATCCAAACGTCCTAAGTACTCTACATTTCCATCTGGAAGCCATCTTGCCAAATCACCAGTCCGATACATTCTGCCTTCCAATACAAATGGATTTTGTATAAACTTTTCTCTGTTTAATTCATACCTGTTTAGATAGCCTCTGGCAAGTCCAACACCAGAAATGCACAGCTCACCATGAAGACCAATAGGCTGTAGTTGTAAATTTTTATCTACGATATAAAAACTAGTATTATCTATCGGCTTACCAATAGGTATCCTATCCTGCCTTTTTTCACGAGTACAGTTAAAGTATGAAACATCTACAGTTGCCTCTGTGGGACCATATAGATTAATAAGTTCAGTAGCATTATGACTGCTGATTAGATTTTCAAATTTTATGGACTGCTGAAGAGTTAAAGCTTCACCGCTGACGAAAACCCTTTTTAATGTCTTTATATCATGCAAAACATCTGATTTCTCAATATAGTCTAAAAATGCATTTAACATGGATGGAACGAAATGAATTGTTGTAACGGATTGCGTTTTAATGGCATTAACTATAGCCTGTGGATTTCCTTCTTCTTTAGGATTAAGTATACAAACAGCAGCACCTGTAAATGACCACCAAAACAACTCCCATACTGACACATCAAAAACGATGGGGGTTTTATGCAGTATAACATCCTTCATTCCTATAGGATACTGTCTTTGCATCCAAGCCAATCTATTTATAACTGAATGATGCTCTATCATTACACCTTTAGGTTGACCTGTAGACCCTGAGGTATATATTACATAGGCCAAATCCTTGCTGGTATTTATATTTACTAATGCACTAATATCTTCTGCATCAATAGCCCTGTCGTTTAAATTGATAACTTCACAGCCTACACTTCCTAAGCTGCTAATCAGTTCTTCCTGCACAAGTATCAGCTTTGCCCCGCTATCAGAAAGTATATAATCGATTCTTTCCTTTGGATAATTTGAAGCAATAGGCAAATAGGCTCCTCCAGCTTTTAAAATTGCAAAAATACCTATCATCATTTCCATGGATCTTTCTACAAAAACTCCAACTATAGTGTTAGGTTCAATTCCCTTTCTTCTTAGGATATGCGCTAATTGGTTAGAACGCTCATCCAGCTCTTCATAGGCAAGTGTCTTATTCTGGAATATGAGAGCTGTCTGTTTTTTTGTTTTATTTATTCCAGTGCTGAACATCTCATGTATTGTTTTATTTTTTTCATATTCCACATTGGTATTATTAAATTCATAAAGTAACTCAAGTCTCTCATCTTTAGACATTATGTCCAGACTAATAAGCTTTTCACAAGGATTATTAATTATATAGCTCAGCCCATTAAATAAATGCCTTAATAGTTTCTCAATATAATAGCTGTCATATAATTTTTCATTGTATAACAGGCTGATACTAATATTATCAAAAGCTTCTATAACAACCGTAATATCATAGTTTGTTTCTTCATGAATTTTATATCCGTTTATTATAAAACTACTGCTGTTATTCAGGGAATCAATTTTCAGGGGGTAATTTTCTACAACGACTATAGTATTAAATAATTCCTGATTGCTTTTCAAAGAACTCCACTTTTTTATATCCAGCAGCGAAGAATTTTCAAAGTGAAATTTGTTTTGTATATCAGTATTAATACTTTTAATTAAGTCTATATAGGTCGTACTGCTGTCATATTTTATTCTCATAGGCAAGGTATTGATAAATAGACCTACAACATTTTCAAATCTATTCATATCTATACTTCGACCGGATACTGTAGTTCCGAAAACAACATCCTCTGAATTGCAGTATTTTTGAAGAATTAATCCCCATACACTATAAAATAGTGAAGCCAGGGTAATCTTATTATTGTTGACAAACTTCTTTACACTATCTGATGATTCCTTATCAAACTGATATTTACTTACACCCTTTTGGGGCAATTCTGTGATACTGCTTTTGTTCTTTATACAAAGCTCAATTGGGGCATCAAAGCCCTTTAGATATTCTTGCCAGAAGTTTTTTTGTTTATCTAAATTTTGGTTTAATAACAGCTTAATAAACTCCTTAAATTGAGTTTTTGGATATACTTTCGGCACCTCGCCCTTGCTTAAGGCATCATAACTTCGAAAGAATTCCTCTAGTATAATACCATTGCTCCAACCATCATATAATATATGGTGGTTGCTGATTACCATCTTATATTTGTTAATTCCAATTTTATATAGGGCTATTCTGAAGGGTACAGTATTAAGGTCAAACTTTTCACCTATATCCTGTTCCAATGCCTTTATAATGCTTTGTTCCCTTTCAGCTTCCTCTAATTGTGAAAAATCATAATATCTCGTTCTTAGTTCAAACTCTTTTAAAACTATTTGAACTGGAGTTTTGATGTTTTGCCAGCGAAACACTGTCCTTAGAATGCTATTTTGCTTTATTACTTTATTCCAAGCCTGCTGAAATAAATCTAAGTCAATCTCACCTGCAATATCAATTGATAGCTGTTCAAAATAAAGATTACTTTCTGTTTCTTTCAAGCAGTGAAACAGTATTCCTCCTTGTAATGGTGTTAGTGAATTTATATCCGCTATATTGTCTTTATCAATCTTATCCATTGTTCTCATCTGACAATCACCTCTATAACTAGTTTGATGTACCCTTGCTCTTTAACGAATAGTCAGAAGGTAATTTTCCACTCTGTAAGTGAGATAAATTAACAAACGAAAATAAGTATTATTGAGTGCATAAATCCTTCTGAACTCGTTAAAATTAAGATATTACAACATAGCTGTAATATCTGCTTTAATAGATTACAAATTATTCAATGCCTTTCGATCTGCTTTGCCATTTGAAGTTAAGGGCATTTGATCTAATAATACAAATTTATTTGGTACCATGTAATCTGGCAGTTCTTCTCTTAAATGTCCTTTTAATACATCAATAGAGAACCCTGACTTTGGAACAATATAGGCTATAAGTGATGGAATAGTCTCTGTCAAGTCTACAGCTTGTACCACGCAATCATCAACTTCCTTGCAATTATTTATTGCAGCTTCAATTTCTCCCAGCTCTATCCTCAAGCCTCGGATTTTTATTTGATAATCCAATCTGCCTAAGTATTCTATATTACCATCAGGTAACCACCGTACTAAATCACCTGTTTTATACATTTTTTCTCCTTTTATAAAAGGATTCTCTATAAAACGTTCTTCTGTTAGATCCGACCTGTTGAAATATCCCTGTGCCAGACAATCACCCGATATATATAGCTCTCCCTTTTCACCTACAGGCTGCAGCTCATCATTGTTAATTACATAAAAAAATGTATTATCAATAGGCTTCCCAATAGGTACACTAATACAATTTTCTTCCAAAGGAATATCGTAATGAGAAACATCCACTGTAGCTTCTGTGGGTCCATATAAATTTGTCAATGCAATTTTATGTCTGTCAGCTACTATTTTTCGAAATTTATTGACGTGAGAAGGCATTAAGGCCTCCCCACTAGTAAATATCCTTTTTAGACTTGCTAGTTTATCCACATCCGGGGAGTTTTCAATATAGTTCAGAAACGCATTTAACATGGATGGTACAAAATGCATTGTTGTAATTTTATGCTGTTCTATTTCGGAAATAATGGCTTGGGGAAACTTCTCAAATCCCGGCTTCATAAAACAAACTTTAGCTCCTACAAATGACCACCAGAATAATTCCCATACAGAAACGTCAAATACGAAAGGTGTTTTTTGCAGTATAGTATAATTACTTTCAATAGGATAAGCTCTTTGCATCCAGTTTAATCTATTTACAACCGATTTATGTTTCACCAGTACACCTTTTGGGTTTCCCGTAGAGCCAGAGGTATAAATCATATAAATCAAGTCCTGTGATTTATTTATATTTACCATATTTTCTATTTTCTTGGAGTATAAGTTTTCATCTTCAAGATTAATTATAGAAATATTATAATTAATTCTGTTAATGAATTTTCTCTGTGTAAGAATAATATCAATTCCACTATCTCTTACAATAAATTCAATTCTTTTATCAGGATTTTCCGGAGATATTGGTAAATATGCTCCTCCTGCCTTTAAAATAGCATAAATACCTATAATCATTTCCAATGATCTATCAAGCATTATTCCTACTATGGTATTGCGACTAAT
The DNA here is from genome assembly GCA_937930535.1 of uncultured Clostridia bacterium. Lineage (GTDB taxonomy): Bacteria > Bacillota > Clostridia > Lutisporales > Lutisporaceae > CALGKJ01. Next base: position 20,176 of record CALGKJ010000105.1, on the reverse strand, counting down.
GCCCCTTTTACGCAGTTCAACTGCAATTTGATTTGCCTTATGGTTTAATTCTTTATATGTTATACTACTGCCCCCAAATATGGCAGCAATTGCTGTTGGAGTTTTTAGTACCTGCTCTTCAAATATTTGATGTATGGTTTTTTCATTAGGATAGTCTTGCTTTGTATTGTTAAAATCATATAATACTTTAGTCAACTCATTTTCAGACATATTTTTCTTTATTATAAAAGATTTCACGAGCAACATTTCCCCTTATAAAAGAATTATTATATAAATGATGATAAAGCTTATACATAATCCAAAATACAATACACCATTTATATTTGATAGAATACATATATATAACCAACTGGAAAAGTTTAATTACTCTCGTCCTTAATCTTTGTCACTTTACCAAATTGTCTGGCAAAGCTTTTACCTAATAGCATCTGATGTATTTCATTGCTCCCCTCTATAATCTCCATAGTTTTTGAATCACGATAATATCTTGAAACTGCGAAACTTTCATTACAGCCAAAAGCTCCCATAATTTGAACTGCATTTGAAGAATGACGAGCTGCTGCCATTGTTGTGAAATATTTCGCTATCATAACTTTTTCAGTTGCATCTGGCGAATGATTATTTTTAGCTATAGTGGCGTTATAACATAGCAGCTTAGCTGCTTCGTAATCTACACCCATATCTGCTATCATCTTTCGGATAGCCCCATGCTCAATTAAACGTTTGTCAAAGGTTTTTCTCTTTTGTACATGTTCACTGCATATCTCTAAACAACCTCTTAGTAACCCCAGTGCAGAGAAGGCAACGCTGATTCTCCCGAACTCTAGTGCATAAAGTGCTATATAATTTAATGCGAAGCCCTCTTTACCAATCATATTTTCCTTGCTGACTACACAATTATCAAATTGCAGCACGGCTAAATGTCCTGCTCTAAACCCTAACATATCCTTTACTGGTGTAACAGTCAGCCCAGGAGTATTCTTTTCAACAATACATGCCACGGGTTTTCCCTCTAGTTTGCCAAAAACTAAAATAATATCAGCTATAGCTCCAAACGTAATCCATTTCTTCTTGCCATTTAAAATCAGCTTGTCTCCATCTAATCTATATTCAGTAGTAATTCCTGCTGCATCACTTCCTGCTTCTGGTTCTGTTAATGCAAAAGCACCCAAAATTTCTCCTTTTGCCATAAAAGGCAGCCAACGTTGTTTTTGTTCTTCAGTTCCCCATTTAAGTATTGTCTGCTCAATCATTGTATGAACATTAAATAATCCACTCAGCGAAATACTGCTTCTTCCAATAGCCTCATTAAAAATCCCATAGGTAAGGTTATCCCACCCTTGTCCGCCATATTCAGCAGGAACAGTGCCCCCCAAATACCCAGCTTCAGAACAAATATCTATTATTTTCCTTGAAATACATTCCTCTCTGTCCCATTGGTTTGCATAAGGCTCTACATTAGTTTTCGCGAATTTTAAAAATTCACTATATAATTCCTGTTGTTGTTTGGATAAGTGACTCATAAATTTCCCCCTTATTTTTTATTAACCACAAAGGCTGCAATACTATCTACTGATTTAAAGTGGGACATATCCAAATCATCCATGGTTATCTTAATTGAGAATTCCTTTTCCAGATAGGTCATGAGCTCGATAGCAAAAAGAGAATTTACGAGTCCTTCCTCAAAAATATCCATGTCATAAGCTAACCCTGTAATATTTGTGCTAGATTCTATGTACTCACTTACTATTGACTTAATATTATTATCTGTCATTTTTACAACCCCCATTTTTTTAGTATGCTGCAAAGGGTATAGAGCTTTGCTGTTTTAGTTTACAACTTCCTCTAGCCCCATTTTGAAAACCTAAATAGCTCTTATGTTCAAGTTTTTACTTATTTCCCAACCGTAGGTTGTTTTTTATACTCATAAAAACCTTTGCCAGACTTCCTTCCCAAATTGCCAGCATGAACCATCTTCCTAAGAAGCGGACAGCATCGAAATTTGCTATCTTGATAACTCTCATATAAAACGTCTAGTGAATCGACTACTGTATCAAGTCCTATTAAATCTGCAGTTTCTAAAGGACCCATCTTATGGTTAAAACATTTCTTAAAAATCTCGTCCACTTGTTGTGGTGATGCAACTTGATCTTGAACAACAAAAGCAGCTTCATTCATAAATAAATGTGATATTCTGTTGGATACAAAACCTGGATAATCATTTACAACAACAGTGGTTTTTCCTAGTTGTTTCATTAATTGATTTACAATTTCCACACTTTCCTCTGAAGTATGAAAGCCTTGGATTACTTCCACACAGGGCTTCAAGTAAACAGGATTCATTAAATGTATTCCGATAACTTTATCTTGTCGATTTGTTAATTTAGCAACCTTTGTGATAGATATACAGGATGTGTCTACACCAAAGCATACTTCTGGCTTACAAATCTTATCTAATTCTTTATATACAGTTTCTTTTATATCCCATTTTTCACTAACGTTTTCAATAATAAATTCACAGTCATTTACATTATTAATTTGCGTTGTAAAATGTATCTTTTCTAAAACACCTTCCATTGACATCTTAGGAGCTGTTTTATTCAATAAAGGTGCAAACCTTGTGGTGTTCAATATTTCAGATTTTGCTTTTTCCAGTATATCAAAAGAAATATCCACCAAAACTACTTCTATATCATGGAGAACCAAGTCAACAGTAACTCCAATTCCCATAGTTCCTGCTCCAATAACTCCAATCTTCTTGAAACTCATATTTTAAATCCCCCTTGCTTTTTATTTCATTTTTAGGAACTTACCCCCTAAAACTTTTTGTAGTTGATAATTCTGTTCTATTTGTGAAAGCATTTTATACTTTAAAATAGCCTCTAGTTTATCCACGGCTACCTTTACAGATTCAATCGCAGGTTCAATTTTACCTGAAGCTATTTCATCATATAGCCGTAAAATTTCATTATAAAGCTTTACTACGCAATCCTGATAATGCTCATTATTATCATTACGATTTTTTGTACTTACTACAGAGGCCAAGCATTTTCCTAAAATTTTTAAAATATCACTTTCATTAATGATTAAATCGTCCTTAATAATCTTTAATTCCTTTTCCTTTTCAAAGGCATAGACTGTAAGCTTGTTACTAATTTTCTCTACCAAGTATTTCAATACATTCTTAGGTCCCATCTCAATACCTTTATCTATTCCCTTCTGAATAAGATAGTTTATTGAGCTCTGCCAGCCTATAGGTTTAATTAGCTGTAATGTCAGGCTGTCAATTATCTCATCCTTAGAGTTATACGGCAATGCGGTGACATTAGAAATAACTGGGAAATCAAAGTCTCTATATTGGTATTTTTCCAAAATATGTTTGAATCTCAGAGAAGCCTCTATCATCAATGGACTATGAAAGGGGCCGCTCATTTTTATAGGTATACCAATACCGCCCTTTTCAACTATAATATTGCATGCCTTATTAACAGCCGTTGATGTTCCTGATATAGAGGTCTTAATAGGTGTATCGTATGCAGATGTATATATTTTTTCTCCCTCTGCTCTTAAATCTTCACAAATGTTGTCAATAATATTCTGCTCCAAATTAATAGTCCAAGCCATTGTTCCATCTAATCTGGAGGCTACATCACTAATAATCAAACCTCTATCCCGCACAATCTGTAATGCTGCTGAATAATCTATAGCACCCGCACAGCATAAAGCCGAAACTTCTCCCAAACTGTAGCCTAAGCAGTACATAGGCTTTATACCAATCTCCTTCATATAAACCCTAAACATAGCTGTACTTACACAAACTAATGTCGTCTGGGAGTTCTCTAACTTGTCTAAAGATTCTTTTTCATCAGGGGAAAAACACAGCTTTTCAAAGTCAATATGTAAAGTATCCGAAGCTTCTTCAAAGGTCTCTTTGGCAACTTTAAAGTTATCATAAAAATATTTTCCCATTGTCGTATAGTGAGATCCGACTCCGGGAAACATGAGTACAATATTAGCTATTGGAAAAACCCCCTTTACTAATTAGATAATAAATAGTTTTAGTCTTTGCTATAACTTGTTTTTTACAAATGCCTCAATATTTGTTAAAGTACTAAAATTTGAAATATCCATATCTTCTGGTTCCACCACAATCTTAAATTCACTTTCTAAATAATTTAATAGCTTCATAGCAAAAAGCGAATTTACAAAACCCAACTCAAAAATATTATCATTATCAGATAGCATTTCTTCATTTTGGGATATAATAAGATTCGCTTTGATAAACTCTAGTATAGTCTCTTTTATTTTCATATTGATTTCTCCTTTTTATATTTTTTCCTAACATATCTGAACATCAATGTACTGTGGAAAGTCTTGTATCATAGATAAATTATTTTCAAAAACAATATTTCCTTCACCATCATTAGATATCTCTTTAAAATTGGCAAACACATAAGTTACATGCATCATTTTGTTTCTTCCAGTCAATCTAAAATCTGCCAAAAGCTTTTTTCCTTCCTGTTTTGCTTGCTTCATAATATATGAAAGTAAAATAGTTCCAACACCTCTACTCATAACCCGGCAGGACATCAGCAGAAGTTTTAAAAGCCAACTTTCCTCTCTTGTTTCTACTAATGCAAGTCCAATCTTGCCATAGGAACCGTATTTATCAGTCAGTTCACAAACGTATATTTTATGTTCTTGAGATTTACGAAAAGCCTCTAGTTCTTCATAGCTATAGGTCTTTCCTGTTGAATTTAACTGGTTAGTTCTTATAGTTAATTCCTCTGCTCTTTTTAAGTCTTCTTCCTTGGCTTCACTAATTATAAATTTCATATCTAAAGAGGCAAGAAATTTTTCTTGTGGACCGCGATAACAGCTTTCGGCTTCTTTTCTTTTTATATCTTCCATATACATCAGTCGCCTACGCCTTGAATCTTCAGTTATAAATCTTGGGTTTAATCTTGGATGTACGAAAAGATTTATGTATTCACAGGCATTAATACAAGTAACATCCGGATGAACACTTTTCACTTCTTCTAATTCAAATGGTTGATCATCTATGAAAATAATTGTATCCATAGCTATGTTTAATTCTTTTTGAATTTCTGCTATCCCATAGGACTTTGCATCCCATGTAATTTGCGGATATACAAAATACTGTTCAATATTTAACTCTTTAAGTTTTTTCATGGCATCTTCGTAACTATTTTTACTTGCAATAGAATGTAAAATGCCTCTTGAATCCAACTCAATAATAATTTCTCTTATTCCTTCTTTTAGTTCTAAGTTGTCATTTTCTAAAAGTGTACCATCCCATAAAGTATTATCCAAGTCCCATACAATACACTTAAACTCCTTTTCCATTATTAAATATCACCCCATTTATTTATATTACTAACGTTCAGCATAGCCTAAAACTACCCATACTTCTGCCTACAATTTCAATCTTTCGAATATTTATGAATTATTACTTAGTGAATTTTCTTACTTTGACAAGTTACACGCCTTTGAGTTAGATTTATTGCCCGCATTTAGATGGGGAATTGTCTTAAAAAGTAGTGATTTGACTTCTTTTAGTTTATGTATTGAATACAGCTGCTGATAAATCAGGCAGCTTCCTAGTTCGGTTAGCTTATCCAAATAAATATTTAAAAATAGAAATTTAAGATTAACATTCAAAAGATGCGTATTTAATTTTCCGATATACACAAGGCTATATTTAAACATCCAGCGATACCTAGCACAAATGTGAAGAAAATGTTAGATGCTCTTACAAATGAGAAGTGAGAGATTCTTTTTTTATATATTTGAGTACCATAAAACCGCTATTGCACAACTACAAATCGGCACATTATTCCCTATATAATCCGTAATTTATATTTGTCACAGTTGCCATTTTACTATATTTCAAGTTTAACTATGTCAGTAATTAAATACTAGTATTTTAATAATACGACATCTTGGCAACGCCTTGTATAGCTAATTTATACTTTACATTATATATTATCGTACTTTTAGTGTCAATTTTGGTTTAACACGATCATTTGTAATCATCGTACAAAAGCATATTTTGCTATAAAAAATTTATATTGACTCACTATTAGTAGTTAAATACTTTTTTTATATTAAACTATTTTAGTAAACGTAAACAAAACCTGCTTTTTCAGTGTCTGAAAATGCAGGCAAGCCGAAAAAAATGCAGCATACAGATTGCTTGTAAGACTTGAAAAACATGATATAGAGATGCTTTCATTTATATATATTTTTCCTTCTACCATCCATGGACACATCCTTCCCCTATTTTTATTGCACGCACAACCTAATTTTGTGTCCATGTCTATATATTAACATCAAAAATCCAGAATGAACGGTGCGGTAAGCACCTACATGAGTTAAAAACAGCCTAGAAATTCGCAAAAGAGTCCTTAGGCTTATTAAAGTGTACCCAAAATAAGAAATCAGTGAGAATTAAAGCTAAAAAGCTAGAAGCTCACTGATTTTTCAATTTAATTTGAGAAAAGGGAATGTCACTCCCTACTTAATGTAGCTTTGCGACACTCTCGATTTGGGTCTAATGAACAAAACTAATATTATTATATTTCTTTGCTATAATTCTTTTATGCACATTTAAAGCTTGGCTAAAATACTGTTAATCAGAGCTACATTATAAGTCAGATATTCGTCATATAGCATATGTCTGTGACTGCCAGCACATTTGTATACTGATAAATGTCCTAGGGTGCCTTTTTCCCAATTGGCTATATTAGCTTCAATTCTATCCTTTGGGGCTTCTGAGTCCGCAAGAAGAAAATGTATATTTGCATTAATCTTTTCCTCATAATAATCCAGCTTTTCCATATAATCCAGATACAATTTTCTTTTTTGCTTCACTTTATTACTTATGAAGTCAATATCGAAGGTTTCAATCATAAAGCCTTTCTGATTAAGACTAGAAAGTGCAGCTTTAAGATTTTCCTTTTCCTCCACCTCATCATCCTCTGCCAGCAATGAAGTATTATCAGATGTTTTAAATATAGAATCAAGAACTATCAGATCAGATACCTCATAGCCGCACCTTGCCAGCTGCACAGCAACGTCATATGCAAGGTTTCCTCCAAGGGAATATCCCAGCAAAACAAAGGGACCTTTATTTTGAATACTGGTAATTAGCTTTATATATATGCTTATTCTGTCTTCATCCTCAATAAAATCGAAGGCATAGAATGAATGTGAGCTTATTAGCTTTGATATTTCTGCATATGAAATACCATAGCCTATACCCGGAGGAAATGCGAATACATTTTTTGTATTCTTATTATTCAATAGATATACTGAATCAGCACTGACAGCTGATGTATATTTACTGCTGATTATATATTCCGCCAGTCCCTTTATTTCAGGATTACTATATATATCCTTAAAGGATATTTCTATACCAAGCTCTTTTTGTATTTTGGCTATCATACCAACTATCTTAATTGAATGACCTCCCAGCTCAAAGAAGTTATCGTTTATTCCAATTTTCTCTACGCCCAAAACATTTCTCCATATCTCTGTCAGCTTTTTCTCAATGTTATTTCTTGGTGCTTTATATTCTGTTTTGGTTAATTTACTGAACTGTGTTTCAGATAGTGCCTTTCTATCTATTTTTCCGCTGGGTGTCAGGGGCAGCCTTTCAAGTTGAATAAAATATGAGGGAATCATATAGTCCGGCAGAGCTTTGGATAAATATGCTCTTAAAGCCTCCGAAGCTATTTCCTTTTCTGATACTATGTAGGCACATAGGTATTTGCCTCCGTTAACCTCTCCATTTGCTGTTACTACAGCTTCTCTTACTCCTTCACAGCTTAACAGCTTACTTTCTATCTCACCCAGCTCTATTCTGTAGCCTCTTATTTTTACTTGATTGTCTATTCTTCCTAAGAATTCTATATTACCATCGGGCAGCCATCTTGCCAAATCTCCCGTACGGTACATCTTCGTGCCAGCTTCCATGGGGTTGTCCGCAAACCTCTCTGTAGTAAGCTGTGGTCTGTTTAAATAGCCTCTGGCTAAGCCGTCTCCTGCTATGCATAGCTCTCCTGCTATCCCTGGGGGCTGGAGCTTATTATACTTGTCTAATATATATATTCTGGTATTTGCAATAGGCTTTCCTATTTGGATGCTTCTATTTACAGCCTCAATCCTAGATACTGTACTGGTAACTGTAGCCTCTGTAGGTCCGTATACATTAAAAAACTCACAGTGCTTATACCATTTTTGAGCCAAGCTTACTGGACATATATCTCCACCAGAAACTATGCGTTTTAGTGTATAGCTGTTTTTGCATAAAGTGTTATTTAAAAATTCCGGTACGGCATCTAAATGTGTTATTTTATGTTTTATTATATATTGTTCAAACTTATCTGCATTCAGCAAGCTTTCCTTATTAATCAGCACCAGTGCTGCTCCACTTAGAACAGCAATAAAAATCTGCTCAACCGAAGCATCGAAGCATATGGATGAAAATTGTAATATTCTATCAGCTTCACATATTCCATAAAGCTTATTCAGCGAGAAAACTAAATTTACTACATTTCTATGTTCTACCGCTACCCCCTTTGGTTCTCCCATTGTACCTGATGTATAGATTATGTATGCTAAATTATCAGCATTGGCTAAATTATCAGCATTGGCTAAATTATTAGCATTTATTAAATCACCGTCATATTCCATTTCCTCTAGGCGGCTGCAAGTATTCAGGTTATTATTTTCTTCTTCATGCATGGAAGTCTCGTCCAGAATAATTATATCTCCGTTATATGCTATATGATCTTTCAGGTGCTTCTGTGTAAGCAGCACCTTAGCACCGCTGTCCCTCAGCATATACTCTATCCTGTCTTTTGGATATTCAGGGTCTATTGGCAGATATGCCGCTCCTGACTTTAATATACCCATTATCCCTGCTATCATCTCTAAGGATTTTTCTGCTATTATGCCGACTATATTGTCGGGTTCAATTCCCCTTTCGCACAGTGTCTGACGTTTCAGCATACTTGCAATACGATTGGATTTCCGGTTTAGTTCTCTGTAAGTCAGCCGCTTATCCTCAAATACTACAGCTATGTTATCAGGAGTCTTCTCCACTTGCTCTTCAAACAGTTCATGAATGGTCTTATACCTGGGATACTCTGCTGTTGTATTATTGAATACTGTAAGTATCTGATGCTTTTCCTCTTGCGTCAGCATTTCTATTTCACTTAGCTTCATATCTAAGTTTTCAGCAGCTTTTTTTGTTATATTTTCAAAATGAGCATACATATGCTTTATAGTATTTTCGTTAAAAAGCTTTGTGCAGTATTCTATATTTATACTGATGCTTTCCCTGTCTTCTACTGCTGTAAACGTAATATCAAACTTGGATATTTTGTTCTCTGATTTATAGGGCTTTATGCTGATACCTTTTAATACAGCACTTCCCATTTCCATGTTCTGCATAGCAAACATTACATCAAATAATGGATTCCTGCTTAAATCTCTTGTTACATTTAGCCTCTCCACCAGCTCTTCAAACTGATAGTCTTGATTGTCGTATGCCTCCAATGATGTTTTCTTTACTTCATTTAAGAACTCTCTGTAAGTCTTTTGACCTTCTGGATAGCTTCTCATTGCCAGTGTATTTACAAACATTCCTATAATGTTATCCAAATCTGCATGGGGTCTTCCTGCGATTGGCGAGCCTACTACTATATCCTCTTGTCTGCTGTATTTTGAAAGTAATATATTGAATGTACTTAATAATAGCATGTACATGGTTGTACCTGTTTCTTTTGCTGCCGCCCTTAGCTTTTCTGTCAGTTCGCTGTCCATACTAAAGCTTATTTGTTCTCCTTCAAAGCTTTGTAACGCTGGTCTTTCATAGTCTGTCGGAAGATTAAGCACAGGTATTTCTGCTTTAGAGCCTGCTGAAAATTTATTTAACCAATATAATTCTTGGGCTTTAAGCTTGTCTGATCTAAATAATTCGTTCTGCCATACCGCATAATCCTTATATTGTATCCTCAGCGGTGTCAGCTTATCTCCTGAATACAGCTTGGCAAATTCCTTTATAAGTATACCCATTGATGTTCCGTCTGATATTATATGGTGCATATCATACATAAGTATGTATGAATCGCTATTAACCTCAATAATCCCTACTCTCAAAAGCGGAGCCTTAGATAAATCAAATGGCTTTATGAAGCCTTTTACTATTACTTCTATTTCTTTGTCTTCTTTTACTTTATACTGCTCCACTTTAAATTCTACTTCCTTGTGTACCTTCTGCACCAAACCTTCTTCTAATATTTCAAAGCTGGTTCTTAGTGCCTCATGTCTTCTAATAAGTGCTTCAAAGGACAGCCTTGCGCTTTCTACGTCTAAAGCTCCCTCTATTTCCAATATTCCAGGCATATTATAGCTTGTACCTTCCTTGTCAAGCTGTTGCAGAGTATATATTCTTTTTTGAGCTGGCGAGGAATCATAGTATTCCTTCTCTTTTACTATTTGTATTGCAGAATAAATGCTTTGCTTTGAATTTCCTATGTACTCTGCCATTCCCTTTATTGTAGGTGAAGCAAATATCTCCTTTAAGGACATTTCTACATTGAATACCTTATGAAGCTTTGCCGCCAAGCTTGCGGCTTTCAAGGAGTGTCCTCCAAGCTCAAAAAAGCTGTCATTTACTCCCACTTCATCTATTCTCAATACTTCCTTCCATAAATCAACCAGCCTTTCCTCTGTACTGTTGCTTGGTGCCTCGTATACCTTGCTGTTGCTTTTATATTTATGCTGACTGAATGGAATACTCAAGAGTAATTTACCTGTGTGATACTGTAGCGGTAACAAATAGCTTTTATGAAGCAGCTTTTCTTCATTATATATATTTACATTCCATTGCGGCTCTACGTAACGGTCTTTTTTCGCTAGAATATGAGCCTCAACTGCAATAGCTGCTTCTCTTATGAAGCCGCTGTCATCAAGATCCTTTGAAGCTTCATCCTTATACTTGGGCTTTTGCTTACCTAGGCAGCATTCTATACAGCTTGATAAGGTATTTATATCCTGTACCCATATTTCATAGCTCTTGCATTTTTCCGATTCCTTTATTAGCTGCCATTTGTTTCTGCTTATGTATTCTTCAAAGGGCTGATTTTTTTCTGTAGGATAAAAATCAGCCTTTATTCTGGCTATGCCCTTAGCTCGGCAATATTTGCCCAGCTCTGCTATTACAGCATCCTCTACTTGCCTTCCCAATACCCGGCAGCTTAGTAAAAAGGTATCCAGATGTGCGTCATTATCCTTTTCCTCCATTATTATAAGCCCTGTTAGTCCATAATCGCCAAACCTGTCTTCTACTTGTATTGTCCAGCACTTTATATCTGGATCTTGTACTATATTTTCTATTTGTTCCTCTGTTCGTCTTATTGTGCTTAAGTTAAACTGATTTGTTCTTTGTGTCAGCTGGGCTGCTCTAGGTATTTCTTCCTTTGCTATTTCATTTATATATATCTTCAGCTCCAGCTCCTTTAAAAAGTCCTCCAGCGTAACACTTTCCTTCTGTATTTCTTTTCTCTGCTGTTCTATTTGATAAAGCCTTGTCCTGCTTTTATCCTCCTGTGTAAGACGCTCCCTGTCAAATGCCCATACATGCTTTACATAAACAGGTATTTGTTCCGGCTCCTCCGGCAGCTGCAAGGTCAGCACCTGAGGATTGTTTACCATCATTTCGTAACATTCCTTAGGGCTGTCATCTATAAATATAAAGCTGTCTATTCCAAGATTAAGCTCTTTAGCTAGTGCTCTTATATTTATGGATTTTGACTCCCAGTTTATTTTCCAGCCTGCCAGATGTTCCTTTTTTAGCAGCATATCAGGGTTTTTATCAAATACTTCCCATACATCTTTTTCATTATTTTTGCTGCAAAGTACTATAAGCATGCCTTGGTTATATTTTTCTATTAGAAGCTTTTGCAGCTCTATATATGGCTCTTCCACCGCCACTCCCAAAGCTCCTTCCTCTCCTGCTGCACCCTTCCATAGTGTATTATCGCAGTCTACGGCTATCACCTTAAAGGGATTATTCTTTATTGCATGAAGCTTTCTTGCTGTTATAGCACCTATTGCTGCATAGTATTCATCACTGAAGGGCATGTGCCCTACTCTGTCCTTTACTGTACTGAAAATTTCTTTTATGCCATACAGCTCTGCTGTATCAGTAAAATCCAACAGGCTTATACAATCCATTTTTTTTATTTCGTCCCGCCATTGTGCATTTAGTTTCTCAATATAGCTTTTTACTTCCTCACTTAATTCCAAGTGAGCAGCTACTGGAAACACTGCTGCTATATAGCTGCCTTTTTTATCCTTGTTTTTTATTATGTCCAGCAGTCTTTGATAATTACGGCTAATTAAATCGCACTTATCCCGTTCGCTGCCCCCTACCTCTCTTATCCAATCTTCAAAGCGCACCATTATTAGATTTGTTCCTCTATTTTTAGATGTTATGCTGTTTGGATCCAATAGTTCCTGAAATACCTGATTGTAGGGGGCAAAGCTTATTTGTATTTCCTCGCCAAAGCTGCTGTACCACCATTTCAGATATTCTTCTATTGGTTCAGGGGTAAAGGTTGCAGCTACTACCAGATTTTCACCATGCCTTATGCCATTTTTAAGCTCACGCTTTCTATCTATACAAGCCTTCTCCTCCTGACTAAAAACTTCTATATCAGCTATATTGGCTTCCAAGTCAGCAAGTGCCTTGGATATTAGCGTTTCAAAGTGTCTTGCCAAATCCAGCATGCTTTCTTTTTTATATAAATCTGTGTTATATTCTATCGCTCCTGAAATTTCGTTTTTGTCGTTTAAGAATATGTCAAGCTTTAAGTCAAGAGTAGATGTTTTTTTATCTAACTTGTATTGAGAAATAGATAGATTATCGATACTGATATCTTCCTCCAAATCTATTTCATTATGGAATATAAGCATGGTATCAAATATTGGGTTTCTGTTGTTTTGTATTCTGCTGCCGAGACTTTGAACCATCCTGTCAAAGGGATATTCCTGATTATCATATACCTCCTGCAAAAGCTTAGTATAATTTCGTATATATTCAATTAATCTGGTATCTGGATTTACATTGCTTCTTATGGGCAGAAAGTTGATAAAAACACCTACACAATTTTGTAAATCTGAATATGGTCTGTTGGCTGTTGTTGATCCCACTATTATATCCTTTTGCTGAGTATACTTTGAAAGCAGTATACTGTACAAAGACAGTAATAGAGTGTTTAAAGTAGTATTTTCAAGCTTTGCAAGCTCTTGAAGCTTATATACGGTCTTGCCTTTAAGCTTAAAATCAACAGTATCTCCTTCAAAGGTCTGCCAGTTCCTTCTTGGGTAATCTAATGGCATGTCCAAGGCTTCTATTTCATTTGCAAGGATATTGTCCCAATATTTTTGCTGTTGTTCCAATTTCTTTACCTGTTCAGGTTTTTTCAGCCATTCTGCATAGTCCTTGTATTGTACTTTTAAGACTGGCAATTCAAAATCCTGATACAGCTTACTAAATTCTTTTATTAAGATTATCATGGAAGCTCCATCGGATATTATATGATGCATGTCATAAATCAAGATATAACTTTGTACTTCCCCATGCAATCTAACTTCTGTATTGCCGGATAAAGCTATAAGTCCCACTCGTAAAAGCGGAGTCTTTGATAAATCAAAGGGACGTATAAAGCCCTTGATTTTTTCTTCTGCTTGTTCTTCGTTTTCAGCTTTCATGTATTCTATTTCAAGCTTAGTTTTCTCATGTACTTTTTGTACAAATGCTTCTTCCACTATATGAAAGCTTGTTCTCAAAGCTTCATGTCTATCTATAAGCTTTGCAAACGCTTCATTAACCTTATGAGGCTCCAGCTCCCCTTCTATTAATAACGCTCCAGTTATATTGTAGTTAGTGCTTTCCTTGTCTAACTGGTTGAGTATATACATTCTCTTTTGCGCCGATGACATCTCATAGTATTCTTTTTGCGGTGCAGGCTCTATGGAAGAATAGATATTTTTTTCTGCACTCCCTATGAACTCTGCTATTTCTTTTATCGTTGGCTTCCCAAATATATGCTTCAAGGATACTTCTACATTTAACAGCTTATGTATTCTGGCAGCTACGTTTATTGCTTTTAATGAGTGTCCTCCAAGCTCAAAAAAATTATCATTGATGCTTACCTGCTTAACGCCCAGCACTTCCTGCCATATCTCCGCAAGTCCTTGTTCCATGCTATTTCTCGGAGCTTCATACTCTTTACTTGTATTCATGGCTTCACTAGGTTTTGGCAGTGCTTTGCGATCCAGCTTTCCATTAGGAGTAAGGGGAAGCTTGTCCATACATATGAAATGTGCTGGCAGCATATAGTCTGGCAGTTCTTCTGCAAGATAAGACCTTAGCTGTTCCGATGTTACATTTTCATCTTCCCATGATATATATGCGCAAAGAAGCTTATTGCCCTCCGAATCCTCATTAGCTATTACGGCAGCTTCCTTTACTGCTTCATGAGCCAGAAGCTTGCTTTCTATTTCACCCAGCTCTACCCTGTAGCCTCTTATTTTTACCTGATAATCCTTTCTGCCTATAAATTCAATACTTCCATCACCCATCAGCCGACCTAAATCTCTAGTCCAGTATAAGCCTCCCAAATCTGGATCATATCCAAATACACTCTTTGTCCTTTCTTTATCCTTCCAGTACCCCAAGGATATATATGGACTTGCTATTAGTATTTCTCCTGTTCTGAGGGGTTCAACCTCTTCCCCCTCCTCATCAACAACATATATTTCCATTTCTTCAATAGTACTGCCAAGGGTCAAGCTTTTGATATCCTCTGATGGAGATATATGAAGAGAGGAATTGTATGAGGATTCCGATTGTCCGTATAAATTAACGAGGGTGGTGTTCTTAAAATGTTTTTTAAACATTGCTATATCGTGTGCAAGAACACTTTCTCCGCCTAAAACAATATATCGTAAATCAGGATAATTGTCCTTTGAATCCAAGGTATTTATATAGTATCTGTATAAGGTAGGAACTGAGTGCCATACTGTAATTTCATTACTTATCAGCCATTGATTAAGATCATTTATGTCAATCTGCTCCCTTATATTTAGGGGATATAATGCCGCTCCGCTCAATAAAGCACTATATATGTCCACTATTGCTGCATCATGGCTGAAGTAAGAAAATAAAGTCATTTTATCAACTGATGTTATGCACATGTCCTTAATATAGTTTTTTATAAAGTGTTCCACGTTTTTGTAGGTCTGCATAACCCCCTTGGGTTCGCCTGTTGACCCGGAGGTATATAATATATACGCTAAACTATTCTCATCAATGTAATGCTCAATATTTTCCCCGGAAAAATTATTCTCGCAGCCATCAATATTTAAAATACCAGCCTCAATGATTCCATGCTTGGATAACCTGACAGCCAATTCTAAATTTTGACTGTTGGTTATTATCAAGCTTGCTTCACAGTTTTTCAGCATATTGATAAGTCTTTGCTCTGGATATGACGGATCAAAGGGAACATAGGTTATACCCGCCTTTATTGCTGCTATAGTTCCGATAACCATATCCACTCCATGCTCAAACAGCAGTACTGCTCTGCCCACTGTATGAATTATCCTATTGCTGTCATGGGCCTGCTTATAGCTTACAGCATTGTCCTCTTTTACCTGAGATAGTATGTGCCTTGCTATGCAATTGGCATTTTTGTTAAGCATATTATAGGTAATTTCACAGCTTGCGGTTTTTACTGCTACATTATCTGGATAATTGCATACCTGCTGTTCAAAAGCTTTTATCAACAATTCCATCACCTCTTTTAGTGTAATATTGACTAAATATTATAGGAAATCAACCATAAAGCTTGATGTGTACATCTAACTTTTCTTAAACTTCTTTTTCTTTTTGCTTTGTACAAGCTCATTTAATGGTGCATCTGGGTTATCCACAGCACGTTCAGCAAGCTGAATATACTGACTGACTATATTCTCGATTGCCATACTGCTAAAGGAATTGGAATAATAAATTGTCAGCAGTTCTATTCCATTTGCATATTCCCTTACATAAAATACTATATCAAACTTAGCATCCTGAACTTCTTTTATATGGTATGCTTCAAAGCTGCTTAAGAATTCATTATCACTTTGATTTGTATTTTGCATATTAAAGAATACTGATATCTTAGGATAGTTGATTTTTAGCTCATCTACCACAAGCTCTATAGGATAGTACTGGTATTCCAGTGCATCAATAGTATTAGTATTGATAGACTTCATCAGGGTTCTTAACGTATTATCAGGACTTACCTTATTTCTTAAAATAACTGTATTTACAAAGCAGCCCATAACATTCTTAAGGTCATCATGCTGTCTGCCTGAACCAACGGTTGCAATTGTTATATCCTGCTGCCCTGTAAGCTCTGATAAATACATATTTAAAATAGTTATCAATATGGTGAATAAGCTTATATTGCTCTGCTTTGCAAGCAGCTTTAGCTTATCTTTTGTTGCGCCCGACATTACAGCCCTGTAGCCCTCACTATCCCTGCTGTTTGATTTTCCAAATACGCTGCTTACCGGCAGGTTTAACACTGATATTTCTTCCTGTAGCTGCTTTTTCCAATACGCTCTTGCTCTTTCAGCTTCATCCCTGCTCTCTATTATTTGATTTTGCCAAGCAGCAAAGTCCTTGTATTGTATTTTTAGAGGTTCTAAATATATGTCTTCATTGAGTTTAAATGCGTTATACAGTGAGTAGAACTCTCTCTTAAGCACCTCTAAGGACCATCCATCGCCAATTATATGGTGCATTTTGCACATAAGCTCAAAGGAAGCTTCACCGTATTTTACTACACAAGCTCTCAAGAGGGGCCCCTTTTCCAAGTTAAAGGGCTTACCTAAATCTTCCTCGATTTTTCGCCGCTCAATCTGCTGTTCTTCATTTTGTAAAGCTGATAAATCATGAAGCATTATGTCCACACTTATGTTTTTGCTTATAATCTGTACTGGTCTTTCGTCAATTATTTTAAAGCTGGTTCTCAGACTGTCATGACGTTCTGCAAGCTTGCAGAATACCTTTTTTACAACAGCCATATTAATGCTCTCGTTTAATTGCATATCAGCCGGCAGGTTATATGCATTGCTATCTGGTTCCATTTGGTTTATAAACCATAACCTTTTTTGTGAGTATGACAGCTCGTAGTATTCCTGTTCGGACAGCTTTTCTATGTGTTTAAACTGGGATATGCTATACTCACTCATGCATTTACTGAATTCTTTAATAGTCGGATACATAAATAAGCTGTTCAGCTTTACCTCAATGTTAAAGCTCTTATGAATTAGATTTGCCATCTTTACAGCCTTTAGGGAATGTCCCCCCAGCTCAAAGAAGTTATCGTTTATCCCTATTTTCTCTACTCCAAGTACTTCCCTCCATATATCTGTAAGCTTTTCCTCGGTGCTGTTTCTCGGTGCTTGATATTCTGCTCCAGCTATTATGCTTCCATCTGGATCCGGCAAAGCTTTTCGATCAACCTTCCCATTTGCCGTAACAGGCAGCTTATCAAGCTGCATAAAGTATGAGGGTATCATATACTCCGGCAAAGCCTTGGATAAATACTCTCTCAGCTCTGATATGGTCAGTTCCTGCTTTGCTACTATATATGCACATAGATATATACTTCCATCATTATCCTCTTTAGCGTTTACTACTACCTCCTGTATATCAGAATACTCCAGCAGCTTGCTTTCTATCTCTCCAAGCTCTATTCTAAAGCCTCTTACCTTTATTTGATAATCTATCCTCCCTAGATATTCCATTTCTCCATTAGGCAATAGTTTTACAAGATCGCCTGATTTATACAGTCGTTCTTCTGGCTTATATGGGTTTTCCACAAATTTTTCAGCGGTCAGCTCTGGTCTATTGAGGTATCCTCTGCACACTCCATCTCCCCCAACGCACAGCTCACCTGCTATTCCTACAGGCAACAGCTTCATATTTTTATCCATTATGTATGTGCTCAAGGTAGGTATGGGCTTTCCTATGTTGCTTATGTTCAAGTCTATTTCATACTCAGTTATTTCCTTATAGGTTACATGAACTGTGGTTTCTGTTATTCCGTACATGTTTATCAGCTTTGTATCAGGGTACTTTCTGCGCCATAACCTTAATACAGCAGGCTTTAATGCTTCTCCGCCGAATATTACATATCTTACTGATAATCTGTTTTCCATGGACTGGCAGTTTATACTCATTAGATTATAGAAGGCCGTAGGAGTCTGATTTAGAATGGTTACTCCTTCCTTTTTTAACAGTTCGTTATATTTTCTTAGATCCTGTGTAAACAGCCTTGGAACAATAACAAGTCTTCCTCCATACAGCAGTGCTCCATACATTTCCCATACCGAGAAGTCGAAGCAGTAGGAATGGAACATTGTCCACACATCTGTTTCTTTAAAGTCAAACTGCATTTTATCATTGAACATCAGCCTGACTACATTTTTATGTTCTATAATAGTTCCCTTTGGCTTGCCTGTAGTTCCTGATGTATAGATGATATATGCCATATTCTCAGGTTTATTTATATTTTCAAGGTTTGAGTCATCAGTATGGTATGACTGCTGACTGTCTATCAGTATCACTTTAAAAAATGACACCTTGTCTTTTATACTGCTTTCAGTTATCAATAGCTTAGCGTTGCTGTCACTTATGGTATATTCTATTCTTTCCTTTGGATAGTTAGGGTCTATTGGCAGATATGCACCTCCAGCCTTGAGTATGCCCAGTATTCCTGTTATCATTTCTATAGACCTTTCTACCATCATCCCTACAATGCTTTCTGCTCCTACACCATTTTCTCTTAGAGTTCTAGCAAGTCTATTGGCTTTTTTGTTTAATTCCCTATAGGTTATTTGTTTATCTTCATACACTACCGCTATATTATCAGGAGTTCTCTCTGCCTGCTCTTCAAACAACTGATGTATTGTTTTATCCTTCGGATAGTCTGCTTTTGTATCATTGAATTCATACAACAGCTGATGCTTTTCTTCTTGTGTAAGCATATCTATCTCTGAAAGCCTTATATCTTGGTTATTAGTTATTTGCTGGATTATGCTGTAAAGATGCTTGTACAGCCTTACTATAGAGTTTCTATTAAACAGGCTTGTTCTATACTCTATACTCATATGCAGCCTTTCATCAGCTTCTACAGCAGTAATTGTAATGTCAAATTTGGATATTGGATTGTCCATTTTATATGGTTTTATTGATATTCCTTTTAGCTCTGATTGTTCAAGCTCTATATTCTGCATTACCAGCATTACGTCAAACAGTGGGTTTCTGCTCATATCCCTCGCTACATTCAGCTTTTCTACCAGCTCTTCAAACTGGTAGTCCTGATTATCGTAGGCTTGTAGTGCTGTTTTTCTTATCTCAAGCAGAAAATTCTTAAATGTTTTTTCTCCACTTGGGAAGCTCCTTATTGCCAGTGTATTTACGAACATTCCTATGATATTTTCCAAATCCGCATGATGTCTTCCAGCTATGGGACTTCCTACTATTATATCTTCTTGTCCGCTGTATTTTGATAATAGTATATTAAAGGCACTTAATAGTACCATATACATGGTTGTTCCAGTCTCTTTTGCTATTGCTCTCAGCTTTTCTGTTAGTTTACTATCTAATTCAAAGCCTATTCTGTCTCCTTCAAAGCTTTGTACTGCTGGTCTTTGATAATCTGTCGGAAGGTTTAATACTGGTATTTCATCACTGAATCTATTCAGCCAGTATTCCTCCTGTTTTTTTATGCTTCCACTGACAGACAGCTTATTTTGCCATTCTGAAAAATCCTTGTACTGTATCCTGAGAGGTGCCAATTCTTCTCCTGCATACAATCTGCTGAACTCCTTGACTAATATGCTATTGGATACTCCGTCAGATATAATGTGATGCATGTCATACATAAGTATGTAAGATTTAGGATTCAGCTTAATTATTCCTGCTCTCAAAAGCGGTGCTTGGGATAAATCAAATGGCTTTATAAAGGCTTTTACTATTGCTTCCAGCTCTTTTTCTTCTGCTTCATACTGCTCTATT
>CALGKJ010000104.1 GCA_937930535.1 uncultured Clostridia bacterium | reverse complement strand
TATCCCTCTAATATTGCCTTCCAGTATTCATGAGTTATGCCATCACTTGTTTCGGTATGGTATATTTCCTCAACTTTTTTGGAATAGCGTGATTGACTGTCAGTCCTATCCAATACGTTTAATAGTACAACTCCGTCAACTCCTGTTGGATCCTGTGCGGTTAGTGATGCAGCCTTCCTTTTAAAGCTATTTCCATTCTTGGGTAATAATTCGCCTTGAAGGTTTACTGCCTTTTTGTCCTTGTTTATATACATCAGATCCGACTCATATCTAAAGGCATTTATAGCTGAATTTACTAAATCTTTGTGTTCTTTTGTATCAGCCTGTGTTGGTTTGTAAGTAACTGTCTCTACTGTAAATGTATATGTTCCTGTAGGGTTAAAGTAGTAGCCTGATCTTATGGGATAATCCAAACTCTTGAAAGTCTTATCTGTAGCAAAAATGGCTTTGTCATATTTACCCTTTGCTTGTTCGCCTATTTTTGCTGCAGCTCTGCTTTCATAATAGTCATTTTTCATAGTGCTTGCTGTGGACCATTTTATTATGGCACTGTTTTGCTGGGTAAATGTTCTTTGATACTGTCCGTTAACTTTAGTCCAGTTATATAATCCGCCGTTTTCATCCTCATGGCACATCCAGCGTATAACATTATACTTGTAGGGTTCACTTGTCCAGTACATATTCTTTTGTTCGGAATTTGTATTATTGAAATCTATTTTGTTGTCATAAATCTTTGGTTTTATGGTTGGCATACCGTTGTAAATAAAGGTTCTTACATTTTGTATATTGCTTCCTGATGGAAAAGAAGCAGATGTTGTGCCTTGTCGATAGTGTCCGCTGCATTTGCTATTACAGTACTCAGTGTATTCATAACGCCGGCTTACAGATCCACTATAGGTTACAATGCCTTGTCTTGTTTTTGGCGTCCAAGGGTCTGACCATGGCAGCCAGACACCTTCTATAGGTTTATCTCCAAAATCACTTCTTTGAATAGTGGCATTTATTATTGGATTTCTAACTATTCTTGTGCTGTCTTCATCTACGTAAGGGTTGTTTGTATCGACAAAATTACGAAGTAAATCAGTTGTTCCATTTGTTACTCCTAATGAACCTGTAGCGTTATTATACCAATTCCCTCTTGGCAAGTATAATTGTGCTGTTATATCATACTCTGAAACTGGATACTTGACCTTTTTTGAGAGTATATTGTAATTTAAGTCAAACTGCCCTATTTCAGGAGGCGTAGGTAATACTACTTTAATAGTAGCGTCAAGTATATTGTTGTCTAGTCGTGTTTCTTTAGGGTTCAAGCCATCCTTGTTTATCTCAAATCTAATCCCTACATCTGCATTAGGCATTTGAAACTTAGTATATAGCATAACCTCGCCATTAGGCAGTATTTCAGTTATGTGCCCTTCTCTTACAAGAGCATGCCCTTCGAAGCTGGTAGTTATAGGAGTATTGGTAGCTTTGTTAATAATATCCCATTTAAAATGCAAGTTTTCTACTTTTTCTTCGAAGGTTGATTTAATAATAATTCCTGCCAATACCTGTTCATTTTCTTTAACACTTGATGGAATAAGGCTAAAGTTAGCCGATATATCACTTTCAGTTTTGTCGGAGTAAAAATCAAATTTAATTGGATAGTAAAATTGGATGCCTACTGCTCCGCCATTCTTAAATGTATAATATCCTACAGATGAATCTTCTGACTTCCTTACTATATTTTTAGATTTAAGCTCAAAACCACTTATTAAATGTCCAGAATCATTCTTTATTTGTGAAGGTGCAATTTTATATGAGTCTTCAGGTGCATGAGCATATGGATTGTTTTTATCAAAATATCCTCCTGCTCCACCCCAGTCTACCTTGGATGTTCTTTTCCATATAGCATATAGATTATTCCCATACTCTGGATCTGCTATAGGAATTTTTACATTTAACTCACCATCTTGTATTAAGTCTTGATATAATAATCTTCCTTTATAAAAATGAAATTTAGGTTTAGCGCTAACATATATTTTCTTATTCCTTACCGCTATGCTGGGTTTGCCATAAAATAAGTCGTTAAGGGTCTTACCTGGTAATGTTGTTGAACAAAAAACCTTTATATCTTTACTATCAATTAACTTTTCATACAAGTCTGTATTAATATCGATTTCAAAGATAATTTCCTCATTTAATGCATTAGCAAGAGCATCCGGGTTTAATAAATTATTACCTAGACTTTTATCTGTTATTTTTAAATTTTTATACCCCCAATAGCCTCCACTATAGTGCCATAACTCGATTACATTGTTATAAGGACCACATTCAGCTATTTTGTCAGTACTGGGAGCTTGATCTGTACCCTGTATCAGCACTTCTATGTTAGGAGCTGTGGCATTTGCAGCACTAGCGGATACAAAGTACAATCTAAAAAAGCTTGCCAGTAGTGCCATAATTAGCACAAAGCTGGCGTTTCGCTTCATAATACACCTCCTAATCTCTATCTATTACCACTTAAACATACTATTGTAATCAAAATTTTTAATTTCCTCAACAGGTTTCGATGCTGAATTTGGAATGAAGTTTACCTGCTTTGGATCTGCCGTGATTATATTTAAAACTGCTGTTTCTGGATCCATATTAAATTCTAGTTTTTTCATGGTATGGATTGACATAACTATATTAATACATTCAACATCGCTGGCATTAGTAACCTCAGTAACTATTTTGGTAAATGAGCCATTGTCAGGCAGTTTATAATTCTCTCTAGCAGTAATAGTACTATAATTCTTATATGATCCATCTTTTTTGTCAATTTCAACTGATAGCAGCCACCTATGCCCCTCTGGTAAAGCCGGATAAGTACACTTAATATAATACTTACCATTCTCCTTAACAAAGGTTAACTGACTTGCTAATTTAAGCAGAAACTCCTTTGATTTTTCAACAGACATTCTGCTATACTCATCTACATCTGTAACATTATTAAAAGCTATTCCGTCATAATACTTTACTGTGCCGTCCTGTGGTGTAGGAGTAGGGGTTGGCGTCGGTGTAGGATTTACAGCTTCCTTTAAATCTATATACACAGTCCTGATTGCTCCATCCCAGCTTACAGTTGCCCCAAAGGCTTCTGCTACGTATCTTGCCGGCACGAATGTTCTGTTTTCCTTTATTATTGCAGCAGTATCCATTTGTTTTTTTACACCGTTAAGCTCATACTCTTTTTTATCAATAAATAATACCAGCTTATTGCTGTCTTTTTCAAAGGTTGCTTTTCTTGCTTCTCCATCCCAGGTTACTGATGCGCCTAGTGCCTCGGCGATAAATCTTGCTGGTGTCTGGGTTCTGCCGTTTGCATCTATAAATGGCTGTGCATCAGGGAAATATATTTCGTCTCCGTTTACTACTACACGAAGCGGCATTTCTACTGCATATGTAAACGCAAACAATAGTGATAAACTAAAAATTATTGTTAAAATTAATACTGATTTTTTCATGGCTTTTGCCTCCTAATATTTAAAATTTCCTTGCCTTTTTAATTTAGCTTCTGCCTTCCTTGTATCTTGTGGTTTTAAGCTCATTAGTTGGTATCCTCGTACATAGAGCCTACAACCGACACCTCTATTTTGTCCAGTGATGCTATAC
>CALGKJ010000103.1 GCA_937930535.1 uncultured Clostridia bacterium | reverse complement strand
TTCAAATTATTAAGAAATGAGGATTTGCTGATTTCACATTCTGCTATTAAATTAAACTTAGCAAGCTCTTTTTCGCCAGATTTTAATATAACTTCGCCGATTTGCTGGTCTTTTGCTATAGGTGCTTTTATTGATTCAGGTATGTTTAATACCTTTTCTATTTCTTTTTCACTGCCTTTTTTAAGCAGTAATGCAATATTTTCATTTGCTAATAGATTAACCTTATCCTTTTCTCCCTTGACTACCTTTATTTCAGCTATTATATCACCTTTTTTGGCAACTGGGTAATTTGAATAGTTTGCAAAGCCATAATCCAAAAGCTTTCTTGCCTCAATATTTCTTGTTTTAACATCAGGTGCGCCAAGTACAACACTGATAAGTCTTAAATTATTTCTTTTTGCTGTAACTGATATACAGAACATTGCCTGGTTTGTAAATCCTGTTTTTATCCCATCTACATCACTGTAGAATCGAACCATTTTGTTTTTATTAACTAATTCACGTTTAACATCATTATTTTTTCCAACATGTACTGTCACCATGAATTTTGATATATAATCAAATATCTTATTATGCTTTACCAGCTCTCTTGACATTATTGCAATATCATGAGCAGATGTTTCATGACCATCAATATGCAGTCCGTTAGCATTCTTAAATGTTGTATCATTCATGCCTAGCTCTTGGGCTCTTTTATTCATAAGCTTTACAAATTCTTCTTCACTACCGGATATGTATTCTCCAATAGCAATACATGCATCATTTGCGGACTCAACTGCTATTCCCATCAGCAGTTCAGATACTGTTCTTACTTCTCCTGCTTCTAATAAAAGCATTGTACCAGTTGTGTTTCTGCTTTCTGCCTGCTTACTTATAGTGACTTTGTCTTCAAGGGTTATTTTGCCCGAATCAACAGCTTCCATAGTTAAAAGCATAGTCATTATTTTAGTTACGCTTGCAGGAGGAAGCTTTTCATGTGAGTTATTCTCCAGTATTACTTCCCCTGTATCTGCATCAACTAACATATATGATTTACATTTTAAATCCATGGTATCTGCTTTTACAGGAATAACACTAACATAGATTAGCATGGCTAATATAAGCATAAAGCAAATCGTCTTTTTTGTATATTTAAAAATATTCATTTTCAATCCTCCTTATATTTTAGTTTTATATTTCCCTTGCAATGGTTTTGTTATGATAATAAACATGTTACATAAAAAGTAAAAAATCCACTAACTGTATTTTTTTTCAAAATATCGTTAATGGATTTTTAATATTTGTATTATTGTATTATATCGTAAATATAATTAACTGGAGCTGGAGCGTTTTTGTCTACTACAAATGCTTTTACTGCAACAGCTTGAGATTCGCTGCACTGAGTCATATTTGTATGCAGGATACAAAGTATGTCTCCTTCTTCTACTTTATCTCCTACCTTTTTAACCATTGTAATACCTGCTGCATAATCAATTATATCCTCTTTAGTTTTTCTGCCTGCACCAAGCAGCATAGCCGCTATTCCTATTTCCTCGGCATCTATAGAAGCAACATATCCTGCACAGGCTGATTTTACTTCTACATGATATTTTGCTTGTGGCAGTAGGTCTGGATTGTCTATAACTTCAGGATTGCCGCCCTGTATTTTAACTAGCTGCTTGAGCTTTTCTATAGCTTTGCCTGATTTTATTAAGTCCTCTAAGGCTTTATACGCTTCTTCAAAGCTGTTAAATGCTCCGCCCAATACAGTCATGTAGGATGCTATTGTTAAAGCAACGGTGGTTTCGTCTTGAGAACCATGACCCTTTAGTACTTCTATAGCTTCACGTATTTCATTTGCGTTTCCTACCTCATGTCCTAGAGGCTGATTCATGTCTGTAACGATTGCAACAGTTTTTCTATTGAGTGATTTTCCTATTTCAACCATAGTTCTAGCAAGCTCTTTTGCTTCATCTATGGACTTCATAAATGCACCGCTGCCAACCTTTACATCCAGCACTATTGCGTCTGCGCCGGAAGCAATTTTTTTACTCATAACTGAGCTTGCAATCAGTGGAATGCTATCAACTGTAGCTGTTACATCTCTTAAAGCATATATCTTTTTGTCAGCAGGTGTTAAATTGCCTGATTGACCTGTAATTGCCATTTTATATGTATTTACATTCTTTATAAATTCTTCACTGCTTAATTCTATTTTGAAGCCTTCGATAGATTCTAATTTATCAATTGTACCCCCTGTATGCCCTAGACCTCTGCCGCTCATTTTGGCTACTGGCACATCAAATGAAGCAACTAAAGGAATTACTATTAAGCTGATTTTATCTCCAACGCCTCCAGTAGAATGTTTGTCTACCTTCATACCTTCTATTGCGGATAAGTCTGCTTTGTCACCTGAGTTTACAAAGGACATAGTAAGGTTTGCCGTTTCCTCTTTATTCATCCCTTTAAAGTATACCGACATTAAAAAGGAGGACATTTGGTAGTCTGGTATTTCTCCCTTTGTATAGCCCTGAACTGCGTAATCAATTTCTTCCTTTGACAATATACCGCCGTTTTTCTTTTTACTTATAATATCAACCATTCTCATTATAGCTTCACCTCTTTAATAAATTGCTTTACCAAGGATACAAAGCGTGGTTTTACTCCCTCTGCAACCGCTACGATTTCTTCATGGGATGGTGAAGTCATTGTATCGGGTATTGCCATATCTGTTATGCAGGAAATGCCTGCAACCTTTAATCCGCTGTGCTTTGCAACTACAGCTTC
>CALGKJ010000102.1 GCA_937930535.1 uncultured Clostridia bacterium | reverse complement strand
AAATATTAACTTGAAAAGGATCAATGTTTATGAGAATGTTTTTTTTGACAACAAAAAATATAATGTCTTTTTTAATGAATCAAAGGAGAATTTTTCTAATACTAATAATTTCTTTAGTAGCTGCGTCATATTCCTCATTATATCTTTTTAGCTTGTATACATATATACACAACAATACATTAAATCAATCAAATAGTACTAAAACTTACATAGTTGAATTTAATGAAAATGAAGAGCTTTATAAAAGGCAGCAGATAATAAATTATATACTTTCGATGGACAACATGCCTAAAATCATAGAAATAAGTCTTCATAACCAAAAGCAAAGTGAACAAGATAATATGCTAATAGTAGGAATAAGTGCAGATTATCTCTACTTAAATTTGCTAGAAGGTACTAAGTTTTCAGATGAGGATATCAAAGAGGATAAAAATCTTGTAATTGTTTCAGCAAATATTAATAGCAGTACTAGTAATAAAAATATTGGCTCGACTTTAACTATTGCTGATGAAAAATATGAAATTATTGGAATTAATTCAAGCTATGCAAATGAAATTTATATACCATACTCTGTGTATATTAAAAATAATTGTAATATAGCAACTGCAAGAATAGTATTTGAGAAGGCTTTAAATAATCAGCAAAGTGAATTATTAAAATTAGGAACAAAAAGTATAATGACTTCGATAAATATTATTGATCCACCTAATCAGATATCTGAGCAATATATATATTTATTATTTGTATTATCACTTATTTGTTTACTATTATTCTTCTGCATGATAAATGTAGCTAGTCTTTTTAAATTTTGGATAGAAGAAAATAAATACAGATTAATGATATATAAAATTTGTGGTGGAAATAATAAACAGATTTATTTCATAGTCATGATGGAGGCTTTGTTACTGGGTCTATTAAGCTTCGCAATCAGCATTATATTATTTAGCTTAACTATTCCATATTTAAAACATTTTAAAGTATGGCACAAAATAGGGTTTATACAAATTGTATTTATACTAATGATGTATTTATTCTCAATATATATTAGTATTATTAAAACAGGAAAAAAAGTAGCTAAAATAAATCCAGTTGATAAGTCTTTATGGGGGTAACAGATGTTTAAACTTATACTATTAATAATAAAGGATATTTTTAGTAAAAAATATGTATATATATTTCTTACCGCTCAGTTATTCATAGCTATTATAGCATTGAATTTCTCCATTGCTATATTTAATAGTGTGTTTTATCTAAAACATTTAGTTAACGAATCAGGAGTAATTCAAGGTACATATTTTTATCCTAATATTAAATATTCGCAGTCTGACGGGGCAGAAATAAAAGAAAAGCTCTCACAATTAGGTGGAATTGGTGAATATGGAAGTGTAAATGAACTATATGGCAAACTTAACAGCGATAATACCATTATTAAAACCTTAGTGGCTGATAAAATAGTATTAAATAAAAGTAAACTTCCTCTAGTAAAAGGAAATTGGTTTAATACGAGTCTAGAAGAATCAAATTATATACCAATAATTATCAGCTATTCTTTAAGAAATTTATTTGAGCTGAACACAAAATATGTATATAGGATTTTTCCGGACTATGGTGGGAGCGATTCATATTATGATATTACTATTAAAGTGATTGGAATATTAAATAAAAATAATTATGCTTTTGATTTATCAGGTAGCAATCTAGAGACAATGATAAAAAAGAATTATGACGGAATAATAATGCCATTTAACGAAAATATTATGAGCGGTTATTCAATGAAATATAACCGAGGAGTTTTTATATTTCCTCAATCAAATATGTCTATACAAAATATTGAAGCTAAAATAAATGAAAACTTAGCATCTTATGGAGAGTCAGTATTAGTAAAAAATTTATTAAAACAGTACGAAGATGCAAAAATGCAGATAATGTTTTTAACAGCTTCTCTTGGAATACTGGTACTAATAATATCAACAGCAGGATTAGGCGGTAACAATATGCTTTCAATATTGGCAAATGAAAAAAAATATGCTCTATACTATATGTGTGGTGCCACATGGAGCAAATGTATTATGATGACAATAATTAAAGATTTGATAATATTATCTATACCTCTTGTGCTTTCCTGTGGTTTTATTGAAATTATTTCTAGATTTATTCCACAAGAATTATTCACCACAAATATAATATATTTAATTATGTCTATCTCAATTTGTTTAGTAATATTTTTAATTACTTCCGTGGGTTCTATATTAAGTATTTATAAAAAGAGCCCAGTTTCAATAATTAGAAAGTGGGTATGATATTATGAGTTATATCAGCTTAGAACAAATAGATAAAAAATATAATATTAATACAGCCGCAGAGGTACACGCTCTTAGAGGAGTAAGCTTAGAGATAAATAAGGGACAATTCGTCTCTATAGTAGGTCCTTCGGGTTCTGGCAAATCAACCTTGTTACATATAATTGGATGCATAGATACAGCAACTGGGGGGAGATATATGATACAGGATAAAGATTTAAGCCAAATAAACAATAAAGAGCTAGCAGAAATAAGGAATAAAAAGATAGGATTTGTACTTCAGGAATTTGGTCTTATTTTAAATAATACATCAATAGATAACGTTTCAATACCATTAATGTTCAGTAAAACTAAATTAAAGGACATAAAAAATAAAGCTTATGATACGTTAAAAAAAGTAGGGATTGAAGACCTCGCCTATAAAAAAGTAAATCAGCTTTCTGGAGGGCAAAGACAGCGTGTTGCAATAGCAAGAGCTCTTATCAATGATCCACAGATAATCTTAGCAGATGAGCCAACAGGATCCCTTGACCAAAATACATCAATGGATATAATAAAGTTGCTTATGGAGCTAAATGAAGATGGGCGAACGGTCATAATAGTAACACATAATATAGAAATTGCACAAATGTGTGATAGAATAGTTACCATAAAAGATGGAATGATTATGGGGGAGTAAAAAATGAAAAAGGCAATTATAGTGTTTAGTATAGTATTATCAGCTATTGTATTATATTATGCACTGGATTATTATAATATTGATAAGAAGATTGAAACTAATTCTGCAGTTGAGGTTAATAATATTTTAGATATAAGTACATTTAAGCAGAAAATAACGGATAAAGCGATGAATAATCTTCCAAGCGGAAAAGAACTCTCAGGATACGGGTTGAGAATGTTTGACGAAAACGGCAATTTTATAGGAACCAATAATATAATATGTAATAGTAATAAATATAGATGCTATATATCACTGGTAAATGCAAATGAATATGAGGAGCAAGTAGGCTTTATGCTTATTCTTGATAATAAGATAAAAGAGTTTTGTGTAGATGGGAATCAAGTGCCGCAGACATTTTATACATCAAAACTTACACCATATTCAATGATTAATATACCAATAGAATTTTCTTTAGAAGGTGAAAGTGAGGATATAGTACATAACATCTGTGCTATATATTTGTATGGAATGGATAGAGTGCCAAGTTCAGAATTGCATATCCCATATTTTGTGATGTCTATGAATAAAAGCTTTACTTATATGGGTGGTGGCAAAGCTGCAGACTTTGACCAATTAATTGCGAATAACAAAATTGCTTCAGTTGATAAGGAATTTGCTAATCTAAGACAGTATGTCACAGTAATAAATACTGCTGATGAAGAGCAGAGTATCAATCAGAATGTTAACATTAAGTTAAGGAAGGGGCAAAATGTTGAGTTTGTATTAAAGGCATTTAATCAGAAAGAACATTTATATTCTACTATAGTCTTTTTTGATAATATCCCTATAAAAATAAATAATAATGATAAATATTTGATATGGAAATCATCAGAAGACAAAATGCTAGTAAATAAATTTTCCTTTCAAACACCGCAGAAAGCAGGTATATACTCTATGTACTCAATTTCAATTCCATTGAATAATATAGGTGAAAGCTTCATTATGACATCTGAAAAGATTGATGTAGAAGTTATTGAATAATAGTATCCGTAGAAACCAACTAACATATAAAAGTATAGATATTACATAGAAAAAAATGGATAAATTTTTAATTTAGAATAATTAAATGAAATAGTAAACATAAACCAAGTTAAACCTTAGTTGATGATTACTAACGATTTAAAACTAAAATTAATATGTGAATCAGATTTTAAGGTGATTATTCAATAATATTATAAAAGTAACATTACATATTATTCCTTGTTCTACTGCAATTACAATTAACAAACTGAGGCATTAAACTAAGCAACTTAATGTCTCTTTTTCTGTTTTTATGCGGGTTACAGCAGGTCGTGACATTTGTAAGCGCAAAACCTTAGAGTGCATTCTAAACTTCTACTTGCCATGAGATAATACATCCATAACAAGGAGGTGTTATGGATGAGTGAAAAAGAATGGAAAGAGGCTATTGAAGAGTGCCGTTCTAGTGGCATGAACATTA
>CALGKJ010000101.1 GCA_937930535.1 uncultured Clostridia bacterium | reverse complement strand
TAAATTAAGTTTTATGGTTGATTCCCGATAAATTATTTTTATATTAAACCTTAGAACAAATTACGACAAATTGTTATAAGATCTTGCAAATATCTTAATTAATATGTTTTATGTAAAGAATAATTATGATAAAATCTTACTATACAATGAAACATCTGTGGTAATTCAAATAAGGAATATGTGTAATATTATTACAGCTTATTATATAAAAATGAAAGAGGTGAAAGAATTGGCTTCATGGCTGACTCACCTGAGAATTGCAGAGAAGATTAAAAATACAATTAAAGATATAGACCTGAATTATCTGTTGATTGGCAGCATAGCACCAGACTTTATTTTGTATGATGATAGCTACAAAACTTCTTTATTAGCAAATATCACGGATATTAAGTTGGATATAGACATTAATGTGCTTAATTATGCTATAGCTGATTTCTACAATAAGTATATGCACCCTCAAAAGCTTATTGTTCGTTCAGATAAAACCCGTTCATTTCTTTGGGGCTGCTACTTTCATCTAATAACTAATAAAGCATGGATTGAGGAGTATTATTCTCAGTTCACGACAGCTTATGAGCAGCATTCAGAAGATATAAAACAAGATATGTCTGCCTTTATAAAAGAAGAAATGTTTGCTTTAGATTTTAAATATTTAGAATCAAATGGTACTAATATAATAAACGAGTTTAGGAATTATAATTTTAGTTTAAACTATTTCTGCGAATTTGATACAACATACATTAATGAGTACAAAAGTAAAATTATTGATTTTTATTCGAAAGAGGCTGCATCAACCAGCGGAAATCTAGAATTTTTTAGTTTGAATAGTTTAGAAAGCTTTATTTGTAAAATCTCTAATAAATGTATACGCACCTTATTATACTAAACTTAAATAATAATAATAATAGGGAGCTGTTAAGGTGGAGACTTTTTTACTTGATAAGCTTAATAAAACATACCAAGAGAAGATTAATGAGTATTTTAATATGGATACCAAGCTGGTTTTTGGGGATGGGCGTCCAAATTCAGAGATAGCATTAGTTGGAGAAGCACCGGGAAAAAATGAGGTTATAAAAGGCAAACCCTTTGTTGGGCAGGCAGGTAAAAATCTTGATGAATTTATAGAAATGTTAGCTATCAAAAGGGATGATTTATACATAACGAACATCGTAAAAATGCGACCATATAAAATTAATCCTCAAACAGGCAGAGAATCTAACCGTCCTCCCACCAGAAAGGAGATTGAGATTTTTACTGATTTTATAAAAGAAGAATTATCTATAGTAAAACCAAAGCTTATAGTCACTCTAGGCAATGTGGCTCTAAAATGTATTGTCGATAGTGATTCTGCGGCTATAGGCAATTTACATGGCTCACCTTTAGAAGTTAGTTTTAGACAAATAGCATTTAAACTCTATCCACTATATCACCCTGCCAGTGTGATATATCGCCCGGAATTACGAAAGGTATATTTAGAAGACCTGTCTAAGCTGAAGGAATATCTAAAAACTTTGTTATAATCTTAAATATTAAATTTCATAAGGGAGGAATAGTATGCTTTTAGTAGAGGAGAGGAAAAAAGTTATAGAAGTCGCCAATAGAGCTAAGAATGATCGACTGATACCCTTGACAATGGGAAATTTTAGTATTAGGGACAAATCTACCAATTATATTTGTGTAACGCCTAGTGGAATGGAATACTCAAAATTAGATCCATCAGACATTGTAGTTGTGGACTTGGAGGGAAACATAATAGATGGTACTAGAAAACCATCTATAGAAACTTTTATGCACTGTGCGGTTTATAGGAAAAGAAATGATGTTTTCGGCATAGCTCATACACACTCTACATTTGCAACAGCCTGGGCATCCTGCGGCAAAGCGATTCCCGTTGTTGTAGCTGAGGTAGCTACTTTACTGGCAGGAGCAGTTGAATGTGCGCCATACCAGAGACCAGGTACTGTTGAATTAGCTGAAACTGTATCAGAACATTTAAAAGATAGAAATGCAGTTTTGCTCGAAAATCACGGTTTACTTGCTGTAGGTTCTAATTTGGATACTGCATATGCCAATGCAGTGGTAGCTGAGGAAGGTGCAAAAATTGCAATGTACGCTATGCAAATAGGAGCTATGAAGGTTATACCTGAGGAAGAGTGCAAGGTATTGAGGAGAAAAACAATAGAAGGCTATGGACAAAAATAGACATATATTAAAAAAGAGTACATCAAAGTACTCTTTTTTATATAAAAATTTGTAAAATAAAGTAGATAATAAACTTTTGTATTAGTATATCAAATAAGATATAATATAAGTATTTAGCAGCTATTTAATAAAATGAATAAGAAACTTTTTAGAAAAACATAAATAATAGCTTTATTTTAGAAGTATTAAATGCTTTTGTAAAAGATTGCAAACAATAATTTCTGTTAACCACAGTCTTTAGAGTTAAACTTGGACAACCTATAGAGATCTTGATGACTCTCTATTTCTTAGGTTCTAACAGAAAATATAAAGGCATATTTTCATTGATTACTGCTGAAAAGCTGGGTAGCCCAACTTTTCATGCATGTTAGGGGGAATAATAAATGTTAAATAAGAAAAATACATCGTTAGTTATGTTGTTTATATTTTGTTTTATTTCACTAACCTTTAATTTCTATGCTGAAGGATATGATAATTATAATATTATAGTCAATAATAGTTTTATCGATAAGTCCTATAAAGTACTAGAAGTGGATGGAATCCTCTATATACCATTAGAACCTTTACAAAAATATCTAAATCTAAATATATATAGAGCCTCGGGGCTTATAGAAGTACATTTCGATGGAAATATACTAAGAGTAGACAAAGATGCAAGTAAAGCATTTCTCAATAATAACCCAATTATTATGGACTACCCTCTAACTTACAGAGATAATTTGACCTATATCCCAATAATATATGTACAGGACATAATGAATTATACCTTAGAGCTTCTTACTGAGATAAAATATATTAGAATAATATCAAGAGCTGATGCATTGTTGGCGGGAGAAATTATAAATAATTATATAGCTGAAATGGAAAAACAAAAAGAAAAGGAAACAGCTGAACAGCAGGAGCTTATTAAAGAACAGCAAAATAATCAAGGTAATGAAGATAATAAATCAAAGGATAAGGAGAAAGATAAAGAAAAACCTACTAAAGTTGCATATTTAACGTTTGATGATGGAATTGATAGAAAGATAACACCTAAAGTACTTGATGTACTTAAGAAGTATGAAGTTAAGGCAACATTTTTTATATTAGGAAATACAATTGAAAAAAATAAAGATATCTTAAAAAGAATGGCACAGGAAGGTCATTCAATAGGTAACCATACATATAGTCATAAGAAAGAGATAATTTATGGGAATGTTGAAAACTTTAAAGAAGAATTAAAAAAAACTTCAAATCTCATATATGAAGTAATAAAAAAGGAAGTGAAAATCTTTAGACCACCTTATGGTGCTGCACATATAAAAAATGAGGAGTACAAAAATGCATTAAAGGGCTACAAAACAATATTGTGGAATGTAGATAGCAAGGATAGCAGTTCAAGTACTATAAGCAGTAAAGAGATTGTAAATAATGTTATAGCACAGGTTAGAAATAAGAGCAGTGCAATAATAATTATGCATGATAGCAGTTCACATTCAGAAACTCTTAAAGCATTACCTGAAATAATCGAATATCTTCAAGATAACGGATTTAGTATAAAAGTAATAAATGAAAACACTACGCTGCGTTACGAATTTTAGAAACATATTAAAAGAATCGGTGCTTTGTATTTTATGTGGGAGTCAAAATTTTATTTGACATATACAAACAAACATGATAATATAGAATCTTGTCGGGCGAAAGTGATAAGTAAGCTGGACAGATAGTTGAAAACATCAACTTAAAAAAGTTTTAAAAAACATGTTGACATCAAATAAAGTTTATGTTAACATAGTAAAGGTCGGCGGTGAGCGAAACACTTCGAAAGCGAAGAGCAAGAGAACAATAAGCGAACCAAGACAAGTGGTCTTTGAAAACTAAACAGTGTAAGAGA